>NZ_CAKLCK010000052.1:0-47301 GCF_921292965.1 Allocatenococcus thiocycli | reverse complement strand
GTTGGTGTCAGCCTGAATCTTTGTCGAGTTAGGGGTAACAACACAGCCCGACAATATTAAGGTCGAGGCTAACAAACTATAGCGCATAGCAATGATCCGAGATGATGACCATGCAATTCAAACCCTTTCTAGTCGCATAGCCTTAATATAAGTGATGGGGCCTTCGGCTTAAATCCATGCTCCAGACCCCGCTTTAGCGGTGGCTTATATCCAATTGAAGTCTAGGTGCAGGACTCAAAGCGTAGCCACCAGCTCAAGTTAAAGAAAACTAATGCAAGTGTAGGTCAAAACGAACACTCTCTCCGAGTCGATCAAGCTTGTCGGAAGTCTCGACAAAAAACTGATGACTCTCCCCTTTCGAGTGAAGATCTAAATTGACTCTATCCCCTCTTCCGGGCGTTGATACGGCAAACTGAAAACCTGTCTGTGTTTTCTCACAAAGCAATAAACACGGCTTATCGACCTCTAAAGTTACACCTTCTTGCGTATCAGACTCAGGTATTTCAATACGGCCCGGGTGACGAAAAACACAGCCAATATGGCCTTGATAAACCACCGCCTGAAGCGCAGGCGTATTCTCCAATACCTTAACATAAGGTTGAGCGGCATAATGTTTCGTCTCTGCTAATGAAGACCCAGGTAACAGCGTGTATTCATAACAGGCATTTTTAGGTTGAACACCATGGTCAATTGACAATTTAAACACCCTGCCACTCACTTTGTCGGCACTCAAGTGGGCATTAATTCGCTGCCAACTGCCTTGTTGTATGTGACTCTGTAAGTGAGCATTCACATTACCTAGAACGTAACCCACATTTGCATGATGCAACCAACTTTTGGCTTTAACTGTCGTCGACTCCCCATTATGGTATGCATCATTTACACACGCTGGGAAATCATAGTGGCACTGGTTAATAGTGGTCATTACCGGTTCAGGGTGCGTCGAACTTATCCCCGCACCAAGAGCGATAATCACCCCCTCACAAAAGAACCAAGATTTTAGCCCCTTGGTTTGCATCACATCCAGCTCGAAACTGGTGATCCCCCAACGGCGATTGCTGACGCCGCCCGTCCAGTCGGTTTGTTGTTCTATTCTTCCCCATTCATGGGCTGGCATTACAATTTGTGGACACGTCACACCCGGAATTTTAGCCCAATCCCAATAAGGATAAATATCGTGGTACTCGTTACCCGTCACCCCAATATTCATACTGCCAAAACCCAACCAAAAACCCGTCAGATTTTCCTGATTACCAGTTTCAATCGGCGTGATTCGACAAGAATTGGCTTTCACAGACACAGCGTATTTATTATTAGCCATAACCGCGTAATCAGAACGCCAGAAGTGTTTAAACCCAGAAAAAGGGTAGTCATGCCCCTGAAGGTGTTCGAGATATCTCTGCAACTGAAGGCGATAATCAGGGAACAAAGCCAACAACATCTTCGCTTGAGTTGTCAGCATCGTTCGACAATGCGGTTTTTCCAAATCAGGTTTGGCGATAGCCCGGCCACAAGCGTTGTAGTCCCAGCGCCCGGTCCGAGTCATCCATACTGAGCCTTGGAGATAGTAAGTCAATAACAAACGTTGTTGCTGTGATGAAAAACGGAATCGAGTCTGCGCGCAAACATAAGCCCAGGGAAGCGCAACATTGATAAACGATTCACCATAGCCACCATTTTGTAATTGCGGACCGTGCTGTTGATAGGAGAAATCAGCCTGTATGCCCTCTTCCTGAGTGATGGCAATCGTTTCTGCTATCGCTTCCATCGCCTTTGCAAAAAGAGATTCATCGCTTTCTAACAACCCACGATAGGCTATTCCATTGGCAAGATCGACACGATTGGCGCCTGTCATTGACGCGTTATTGGGCAGATCTTCTATCAACTGCTTGATTAACGCTTCACTAAGCTCTTCACTGAGCAACAGAGCGATTGGCCCCATCAGTCGTTGCTTACCGATTTGGTTCCACCACCAGTTCCAGTTAGTTGGATTTATTTGATACCAATACGCCAAGGCCTGTTCAGCAATAGTACACGCGTTTAAACAGCGCTGACGTTTAAATTGGCAAGCGAGAACCAGCACACGCTGTAAATAAGCATGGATGATTTGTCCATCCTGTACGGCGTCTGCCAATTGGAGATCGGGCCAACCAGAATGAGGAGAAAAAGTGGCTTGCCACTGCGCTACTTGCCGTTGCCAGACTTGTTGTGTTTGAAGAGACAATTGCTGATCAACAATTGTTTGTGACACCTTATGTCGGATCTGCATCAAATGTTGTGAATACACGATGCGAATAACTCCTTAATTCAGCCAGAAAGAGGGATGCAACAGTCAACCTTGTTCACTGTCAGAAAATAAAAAAAGAAGGTGCTCTCACACCTTCTTTGACTTGATTAGTTATCGAACCAACTCCACTCATATGGCTGTAATGCCAATTGTTGTGGTTCACCTTGTGTATTGAATACCGTGACCTGCTGAGCTTGATCCGTGAAGTTCACGGCCGTGGCTTTGTTGGTCTCAGGATAAAAAGCAACATCGACGTACGGGTTGTTAGACAACCATGCGTGAGAAACCGTTTCCTGCTGGGTCAGCCACAACAGAATATGTTGTAGCAAACGCGCGTTTTCCATACTGAATGGCAAGTTACCCAGATACACAGCTCGACCAGCACCGTATCCGCGCGCGGTTAACGCCAAATGTTGTCCCTGTGCTGCCAATACCGTCAAGTCATCCGCTTGTGGGTACACATAGCTTGGGTTACCGAAGTCTTCGTCACCCTTAATGAACTGACTTAAGTAATGGTTTTCTGCGATTTGCAGTGGCATCGCTACACGTCCCATCGTCAGGGAGGTTTCTTTCTCTAAACCAAATACATCGCCAAGCTGGAAGTAACGGCCATTTTTCTGCCATGCAGAAGGCTCAGACACACCCAGTAAGCCACCGCCTTCAGCAACAAACTGACGCAGTGCAACGATGACTTTTGGATCGTTCCAACACTCACCACCACTCCATGCAGAGTTCGCATCACCCGTGTTGATGATAACTTTGATCTCTGGATCGATGCCTTTTTCTGCAATGTCATCAAAGCTGATGAACTCAACGTCAAACGGCAAACCAGACAGACACTCAAGGATGTTGTTACCTACCAGTTCCATCACATCAGGGCGAGGCGGAACGTAGAAACGCTGGTCTCGAGCCTGGTTTTGCAGCCAGCTACGTGCCGCGCCCCATGCGCTTAACACGGCAACTTTTCCTGCTACTTTCTTCGATTCACTGCGTTGTGTGAACTCAAGGTAGTCACCGAACTGACTTGAGATTTCCGTCACATGGTCAATAAAGTGCGGGAACTGGTTCGCAAGTGACAAGTAGCCGCCATAGCCAATACGGTCCAACGGTTTTTGCAACATCGCACGGCGAATCTTGGTCCAGTTAGACATAGATTCAACCACAGGATCATTCCCCTCGCGGAATACATCCGGGAAGAAGTAAGGATAAAAACGCGCTTCACGAATCTGATCACCACCTGAATCCGTTAAACGACGCAGAGCTACGCCATCTTCTACCGCGCCGACATTAATATCGATGCCAATCTTTTGGTAGCTCTCAAGGAACGGTTCCGTCCCGATCCAGTGATCACCCTGGAACATCGCGGTCTTTTTGCCTGCTTGATGAGCCATGTTGACCAGCTCTGCGGCAAACTCCACAACGAATTCCTGGACAAAGGTCATCCAATCTTGGTACTGCTTAGAAGGCACTTTATAGGTACCGTTGTAGTAACCGGCATCAACAAAATCTTCTGGAGACAACTTGTAGCCAAAACGCTTTTCAAAATCTTCTAGCGCTCGTGGGCTCACGGTTTCGCCATAGCCCGTCCAATCTCGATAGATGTCTTGGTTCTTTTCACCCGTATCGATAACAAACAAAAACGCAAAGGTGGTGAATCGAACCACTGTGGTATTTGGGTGCGTTTCCAACCAGTGTGCAAAATGGTTTAACAAATGTGCACGACATTCCGGATGGTATGGGTCAAGACTCTTAATACGAGGGCCTTTCCAATCGTTAGTCAGCGCGTTGTACATAGAAACGCTGTCCCAAACCTGACGCGCCATAAAGGTAATGGTGTACTCGTGATAAGGGATCGCATCAAAGATTTCAATACGTTGATGTTCCGCATCAAATTCCCACTTGTCAGCCGGAATCACTTCGTTCAAGGTACGGTTTCTAACTTCCCACCAAAGCTTCGGCTCACTGTCATCATCCAGTTCATATTTGTCTTTGCTGTAACCATTGAGTGGGTAAATCTCAACGCGATCACTCATCGCCGTCACAGGGAACGACATCAGATATTTACGATGTAAGTACTCCGGATGTTGGTTTGCGTATTCCTGATCGGCACGAACAAGGCACATCACTGAATAGATGTCGCTGTCTTGCTCAGCTAATGAATCTGGCATGGTTGTACCATCGCTGTCGCGAAGTGCATCCGCTTGCCAACGCTGATATAAATCCAGTACTACTTCTTCCTGCCCTTCTTCGACAGGCAGGGTCATATGACCTTTACGAGAGGCAACTTGGGTCATGATAGGCTCCAAAAAGTTGGGAGAGACAGGGGGCTTTCATCCCCCTGAATGGATATTCGAGTGTGCTTACCAGAAGAACTTCTGATAACCGTTTGCGCGCATCAAAGCTTCTAGATAGTAGTAATCACCGTACGGCAACATGTTGTCGCACAGACCAACTTTGACAAACGAAGCACCGTGCGCAAGCAAGCCAAGTGCAGATTCATCGCCCGTTAAATCACAGCTGTTCATCAGACCTTGCAACAGGAAGTTACCCCAATCTCGGTACTGCTTCGCTTCTTCTGGATCTTGAATACACTGCGAAATCAACAGTAAGCCCGCAGCAGTAATCGCGCCTGCTGAACTGTCTTTGTACTGAATTTCGTCACTTGGTAGCGAGTAATCCCAAACAGGAACGCCATCGTCTGTGATTTGCTCTACAGCGTAGCGAGCTAGCTTCTTCGCCAGCGTTAGGAATTTCTCGTCCTGGGTGTACAGATAAGTTTGAGCGAAACCGTGGATTGCCCATGACTGTCCGCGAGCCCAACAGGAATCATCCGCGTAACCTTGGAACGTCTCACCTTTGATCGGCTCCTGAGTGACCGGATGGAAGTTAAATGAGTGATACGTTGAGTAATCCTCACGCACAATATGCTTCGCTAGCGTCTCGCTGTGTCGAGTTGCGGCTTGGGCATAAACAGGAGAACCCGTCACTTTTGACGCCCAAAATAGTAACGCAGTATTTTGCAGAGAATCGATGATCGATTTGCCTTGCGTAATTTCAGGGCCAAGAGGATGCGTGTCATTCCACGCAACGATATAACCACCAATCTTTCTGAAACGATGGATAAGGTGATCAGCGGCGCGAATTGCCATCATTTTTGACTCTTCATCGCCGGTCAATTTGTAATCGGCCACGCAGCTTAAGCTGTATTGGAAACCTAAGTCGTGATCTAACCAGAATGGGTCAAGCAGCATGTCGGCAAAATATTGTTTGCGCAACTTGGCACTGTTTTTAAACTGCTGATCAGCCGTCATTTGGTAGCAGAGCCATAACTCGCCTGTCCAAAACGACGAAACCCAATCAAACTGGTCACAGTAATCCCATTGATGCTCCGACGTACCAATTTTTGGATTACGCTCACCAATTTTAGGAATATTACGCTTAATCGCTTCTACTACCGTGGTTAGATGGTTCACCACTTTTGTTTCGTCCAGTGTGCCTGGCAACGGACGCAAAGTAATCGTTTCACTCATACCGAAATTCTCTTAAAACCTTTGTAATGCAAACTCAGGGTTATGC
This sequence comes from Allocatenococcus thiocycli, assembly GCF_921292965.1. Taxonomy (NCBI): domain Bacteria; kingdom Pseudomonadati; phylum Pseudomonadota; class Gammaproteobacteria; order Vibrionales; family Vibrionaceae; genus Allocatenococcus; species Allocatenococcus thiocycli. Next base: position 41,438 of record NZ_CAKLCK010000052.1, on the reverse strand, counting down.
TCGATGATATATCTATAGTTTACAGTGATACTTTTCTATAAACGCATAACTCGCTCACATTTTTAAAACGTCATTTCATTTTAAATATTAATTTCAAAAAAAAGCTGATTTCCAGCTTTCTATTACAGCGAATGGTCAAACTCGCCAACCGCCAACTACCTATATGTTTCAGCGGTTCGGAGAAGCGTTTCTTCTCCGAACGTCGCAAACTAGTCTTGTTGCTTGTAGTGCGTCTCTGAAGCGTTGCGTAGACGCTCTGCCGCTTGCTCAGGCGTTAGGTCACGCTGACTCTCTGCTAGCATTTCATACCCAACCATGAACTTACGTACTGTTGCACTGCGCAGTAATGGTGGTAAAAAGCTCGCATGTACTTGCCAATAAGCGTCGGGATTTCCGCCGATAAACGGTGCTCCATGCCAGCCCATTGAGTAAGGGAAAGAGCACTGAAAAAGGTTATCGTACTTAGTGGTTAACAACTTAATCGTCTTAGCGAGATCAGCCTGAAGCTCTGGTGTCATATCCGTCAGTCGGCCCAGCTTAACTTTTGGCAAGACCATCGTCTCGAACGGCCAAGCTGCCCAGTAAGGAACCAAGGCCACCCAGTAATCACTTTCGACAACAACACGCTCACCAGACGCCACTTCACGCTGCACATAATCCAACAACAGAGGGTTATGGTGTCGTTCAAAATAGTGCTGCTGCTGTTGGTCTTTTTTTGCCACCAAGGTTGGTACAAAACTGTTTGCCCAAATTTGACCATGCGGGTGAGGTTGAGAGCAGCCCATGCTTTCACCCTTGTTTTCAAACACCTGCACCCAAGGATAACGCTGGCTCAGTTCTTCCGTTTGCTCTATCCAAGTAGTAATCACATGTCCAATTTCTTCCAGGCTCAACTCTGGCAAAGTGCGGCTGTGATCAGGCGAGAAGCAGATCACTCGGCTTTCCCCTTTGGCACTATGAAGTTGAAAAAGAGGATCATCGCTCACTGGTGAATCAGGGGTTTGCTCTGTAAGGGCGGCAAAGTCGTTCTTAAACACGAACGTACCTTGATAATTCGGATTCACATCACCGCTGATTCTAGTATTTGTTGGGCACAAAAAGCATGAGTCATCATAATTCGGCAGGCTTTCAATATTGAGGGTTTCTTGTTGCCCTTGCCACGGTCTTTTCGCGCGATGAGGCGACACCAGCACCCACTCACCCGTAAGAGGATTAAAACGACGGTGAGGATGCTCTGCTACATCAAATGATTGAGACATTATGTTTCCTTAAAGAATTAAGATTGGTAACCATTCGGATTGCGCTGCTGCCAGTTCCAACTGTGCTCAACCATATCCATTAAATCGTGATTCGCGCTCCAACCGAGCTCTTTCTCAGCCTTATCCACTTCGGCAAAACACTGCGCAATATCACCGGCTCTTCGTGGCTCGATGCGCACTGGTAACTCTCGGCCGAGTACCTTATTCATCGCCGCAACCATATCTAATACGCTGACGCCATTACCCGTCCCAAGGTTGTAGACATGCAGCCCACTGACATTGCCTCGCTCTTCCAGTGCCGCCACATGGCCTTCGACGAGATCTTGAACATGAATGTAGTCACGCACGCCAGTACCATCATGCGTTGGGTAGTCGTTACCAAAAATAGAGAGCGTGTCGCGTCGTCCAATCGCCACTTGAGTAATAAACGGCATCAGGTTATTGGGAATACCGGTTGGGTCTTCACCAATTAAACCGCTAGGATGAGCCCCGATCGGGTTGAAATAACGTAACAGCGTGATGCTCCAGTCCGGGTTGGCAGCAGAGAAATCTCTCAAACAACTTTCGACCATATGTTTACTCGTACCATATGGGTTGGTCGTAGCGCCGGTTTGGGCTGTTTCAGAAATAGGAACCGTTAGAGGATCACCATAGACCGTCGCCGATGAACTGAAGATAAAACGGTAAACATGTGCGGCTCTCATCGCTGCCAGTAGATTCAGCGTGCCTGAGAGGTTGTTATCGTAGTATTCGAGGGGTTTGGCCACTGATTCGCCTACTGCTTTTAACCCGGCGAAATGCATCACGGCACCGATTCTGTGCTGTTCGAAAATGCAATCAAGCACGAGTCGGTCGCGAATGTCCCCCTGATATACAACCAATGAACGCCCAATCAACTTCTCAATACGACCCACGGCCTTAGGGTTACTGTTGCTGAAGTTATCCAGCACAATCGGTTCATGTCCTGCAGCAGCCAATGCAACACAGGCGTGACTACCGATATAGCCGCAGCCACCCGTCACTAATACTTTCATGAATTACCTCTTACAAATGAGCTTTAACAATGGCGTCAATCGATCGGAAAAATGTTCTTCTCGTACCGACGTTGCACCATTTAATAGTGATGCTTTGGCGTTCGCTTTAAAGCGACAGAAATAGACGCTCCGCCCGCTGGTTGACACGTAGTCATCGAGCATCTGTACACCAAGATGGTCAATGAAGTTGATCCCTCTTCCCAAAATAATCAGTTGCTTAGAACTGATCTTCTGCAACTCTTGGTGGAGGTATTGAACGCAACCAAAGAAAATCGAACCATTGATGCGGATAACCGCGATATCTTGCTGTTCATCAATATTCAGCTCGTCGCAATTTAATAATTCAATGGTAGGACGCGACGTTCTGCGCAGGTAAAAGAAGAGAGAAGCTGCAACGCCAACATAGATAGAAAGTTCAAGGTGAAGAAAAATCGCGGCTAGGCTGGTCACTGCCAAAATAAAGATTTCTTTACCATCATGTTTTGCAATCACTTTAATGTGATGAACATCCACCAGATTCCAGGCAACAACCAGCAACAAGCCACCCATACCTGCAATCGGTATATAGGCTGCGTACGGAGCAAACAGCACCATGATGATCAATAAGAATAAGCCAGCAAACACGGCAACTAGTGGGGTTTGTGCGCCGCTACTGTAATTCACGCCGCTGCGGGTGAAAGAGCCCGAAGAGACATAACAAGAGAAGAACGAGCCAACCATGTTTGAAATTCCCTGACCGATAAACTCTTGATTACTATCAAGCTGTTGGCGAGATTTCATCGCAACTGAGCGGCTAATTGAAATCGCTTCAACCAGACCCAACATCGCAACCGCGAAAATACCGTCAAGCATGGTAGATATATGGCTAAAACCAACAAAAGGAGAAGACAGGCTTAAATAGTTACTGCTTACTTGGCTCACCATCAAAACCTCGTTACCGGCATGATTCATCCAAGTCGCAAACCCCATCGCCACCAAGGTCGCGAATAACATGTGGGGTAGTTTTGGCCAAATGCGTTTACACAACACACAAACTGCGATGGTAACAATGCCCACTAATAGCTCTTTACTATTTAATGCATTGATATTACTGACTAGCAGTATGATATTTTCAACCGCCGTTTCGCCTGAGTCATATTGCAAGCCCAATACATGTTTAAGCTGGCTGACCCCGATAACAATCGCCGCACCTAAAGTGAACCCAAGCACCACAGAGTGAGACACAAAATTGACCACAACGCCAAAACGCAACAATCCGAAAAGCAGTTGAATAATCCCGGCACACAGGGTCAACGTAAAACACAGTTGGATGTAAAGAGGCGTTCCCGGATCAGCGAATTGACTTATGGTGGTAAAGACAATCACCGAAAGAGCCGCTGTCGGGCCCGAAATCAAATGATGCGATGAGCCAAACAGTGATGCCAAAATAGCGGGAATAATTGCTGTATACAGACCAAACTCAGGTGGCAAACCTGCAATCATGGCATAAGCAATACCTTGGGGGAGCACGATAATTGCTCCTGTAAGTCCGGCTAAGATATCCGCTTTAAGAGTTTGAGAGTTTACCTTGGAAGACCAGCTTAAAAACGGAAACAGAAGGGACAACTTGCGATGTTCAACAGCGCGCATCACGATTCCTCTAACAACAGTCGATTTATGACGGGAAGATGATCACCTCGCTTTCCTGTACTCACCCAGAAACTAAAAATTCATACAGAAGCAAAATGAGCACAAAAACTATAAACAATCGCCCCGATGCAATCAACATTAAATGAAACATCATTTCATTTTTAATTTTTATCAATTTCAATTATGTGACACAGATTATAAAACATCGTTTCAAAATTGATTTATCACTCCATAGTGATACTATTTAGCTGTGAACGCTAGTTAGCTATTAGTTGTTCTTATTTTATGAAATATTTCTTCACTATCAGATTAATATTTTAATCCAAAGATATTGAATATGAGTCATTTAAAATACGATGGTTTTAATGAGGTTAAGTTAGCAGCATTTGAAACTTAAAGTCTTTGATAGCTCAAAGTAAGTTTTAACTGGTATTGGCCCTACGAAAGTAGTTACTGGTTGAAATAAGATATAGCTTTATATTTCCTAAGATATTGTTTGCATACTAAAAGAGCCCTTATGGGCTCTTTCTTTTTAAATAAACAAAATCAAACAATTAACTTATTCATCACCACTTACACTTTCTATTAACAACCCATTCCGTCCCAAGAAAAATATAAGAAAAAACAATATTCCTTTATTTTTCGACCTTGTTTATTAATAAATAAATCGACAATTGAGTTTACACAATCGTAAATACCAACAATCACGCGATTAAATGGAACAATAGTAAACTTGGTTAACTTTGTAGTGTGATTTTGGATTCAAAACTGTTCCAAATTGAATTTTACGGCGTTGATATAATATCTCGGTCTAACTACCAGTATTAGGAACAAAACATGGCATCACAGATAGAACAGACTCGTTGCCTGTCACAACTCATTCACCACAAGCCAATTCACTTACTTAATTGTCAGCGTGACTTTTCTCATTCTGGATTTTTCTCTATGCCAGACCCGTCTCGTCACGTTTTTAATTTCAATGGGGGCTGGCTGTTCTACAAGGGTGATCCTGTAAACGCCAATCAACTTATTTGCGATGATAAAAACTGGACATCAGTTTCTCTCCCACATTGTGTGGAATTGTTGCCAGAAGATGCCAGTGGCACCATTAACTACCAAGGCGTCGTTTGGTACCGGAAGCACTTTGCTATTCCGGAGAATTTACAAGATCAAAGAATCGTCATTGATTTTGAAGCGATTCAAGGTAAATCAGAAGTGTGGATTAACGGAGAGCTGATTGCATCGCGTAAAGAAGGATTTCTACCGCTTGTTATTGATATAACGTCATTCCTGAACTTTGATTCAACCAATATTATTGCGGTCAAAGCAGATAATAGCGATGACTCAAGCTTCCCTGCAGGAAAAAATCAATACGAGCTTGATTTTACTTACGTTGGCGGTATTTATCGCGATGTGTGGCTTTATTCCACACAAAAGATGATGCATTTTGGCCATGAAGGAATCGCTAACACTCCAACCCCTAATACCAAACATTCTGGATTAAGAGTTCGCTATCGCAACGTTTCAGAACAAAGTGCGACAATTGATCTTGGCATGCAGATTATCAATCAAACGAATAATACGCAGCCAGTCACTATTGAGTGCCAACTGAGCTCTTGCCAAACTGGACACGTTACTACCAAACAGTCGTTGAATGTTTCGATAGAATCTAGTGATCAGCATGTCAGCTGTAAAATGCAAGTAGAGAAGCCAGAACTATGGCACCCCGACTCACCTAATTTGTACTGGCTTGACTGCCGACTCTTCGACAATTCTGGCGAACAGATTGATAGCGTGCGATTGAGAATTGGCATTCGTACTCTCGAACTAAAAGGCAAAGATGGCCTTTACATTAACGGCAAAGCCTACGAAGAAAAGTTAATCGGTGTTAACCGCCATCAGTACTACGCACACATCGGCACTGCATTAAGCAATAGTCAGCATTGGAATGATGTAAAGAAACTCAAAGATGCTGGCTTGTCGGTGATCCGCACTGCTCATTACCCGCAAGACCCAGCCTTTCTTGATGCCGCTGATCAATTGGGAGTATTAATTATTCAGCCTTCTATTGGTTGGCAATTTTGGAATGAAGAGACTCAGTTTGTTGAACAAGCCAAGCAAAACGTACGCGAAAAAATTCGTCGCGATCGCAACCACGCATGCATTTGGATGTTTGAACCCGCTCTAAATGAAACCCATCAGCCGAACTGGTTTTTAAAAGAGTTACACCAAATTGTTCATCAAGAAATGGATGAAGCGACTTGGGTTCCACTCGACAGCTATATTGATTGTCCTGAAGCAAGAGAAGTGATGTATGCACACCCTAACCAAGTCAAAGAAGGTGAAGCGGATGACGGTCAATTGACTTATCCTGCGGAATTTGACGTTCCCGTATTTACGCGCGAATGGGGAGATAACGTCGACGACTGGAATTCTCACAACTCTAACAGCCGAGTTCATCGTAGCTGGGGTGAACAAGCACAAATCATTCAAGCGCTGCACTACGCTACAGGCTCCGATAGTTCCGGCCATGAATATGCCACCAATCTCAACGTATTACATCAAACACCACGGCAGCATATTGGCGGCACTTTATGGCATGGTTTTGATCACCAACGCGGTTATCATCCTGAGCAGTTTTGGGGTGGTATTATGGATGCGTTTCGCCAAGATAAATACAGCTACCATGTATTCATGGCGCAGCGTAACCCAAACAAAACCCATCCTATTTGCCAATCGGGTTACCATTTAAAAATACTCCACGAAGCTACGCCTATTTCTGGTTCAGATATCGTGGTGGTGAGCAATGTGGACAGAGTTGAACTGAGCGTCGCGGGTCAATATTTCGGTACGCAAGTTGTCAAAAATCCGAGAAAAGGCATTCCGTTTTTGCCTGCTATATTCAAAGGCGCTTTTGATTTTATGGACTTTAAGCACCTGCACCGCGAAGAAAGGTTCACCGAAGCCTGCATTATTGCCAAAGGCTTTGTGGGTGACGAATGTGTGATCACCGAAATCAAGTATCCGGCAAAACGACCAACACGTCTGCGCCTTAGTATCGACAACTCATCGCTCATCGCCAATGGTTCTGATATTGGTACCATCGTTGCTGAAGTCACTGATGAAGATGGAAATGTAAAACGCTTGGCCCGACATCAAATTAAGTTTGAGGTTTATGGTGAAGCGAGCCTAATCGAAGCCGACAACATTTTTGCGAACCCAAGGGCGACGGAATGGGGGAGCGCACCAGCGTTGATTCGTACCACGCAAACGGCCGGCAAGATACTGGTGATTGCCCGTCCGGTAAATGAAGGGATGAATACGCTTGTACCCGCTATTTTGGAATTAGATACCAAGCCTAATACGCTTCCTATTCTGCAATCGGAGCTACCAACTCAATCATCCGATAGCATTGCGCGATTAGCCGAAATTAAACACTCTTTTGTTGAGGAAGTTGATAATAGAATCGCTCGCAACGCCTATATAAGAGCCAAGCATCGAGGTGTTGAACTGCAACAATCAGATTGTGGCGAATTTCATTTCTAATCTAACGCGCCAACTCAGTTGGCGCATTTTTCTCAGCCAAAAATCTTGGGTACTAAACTTACCCCGACTCTAAATACCTAGGTGTTAATCAATAATGCTCAGGCTAATTTAAGCTTTTCTCAATAAATAGATACGCTAACCCCTTAAGTTGTTGAGACGTTGATAATTCGCCATAAATAACTTGAGTTTGATGCTGAGTTATATCGTCGTAGTCATTAAAAGGGTGTGAGGCAATTGCTTCACGAATACTGCTTAACCAAGCGTCACCCAATTTACATAGACGGCCATACAGTAAAATTTGCTCAATACCGACTAAATTTAAGCAATTGCTTAATGTTCGACCAATCGCATTGACTGCATTTTCACTTAGACGGATGGCACTTGGATGATTCGCTAATACCGCATCAATAAAATGTACATTCCCTATACACCCGTTCTGTATAACCTTGTCCCACTCACTTTGTAATGCCGATAACGAGGCAACCGTCTCCAGACACCCTCGCTGGCCACAGCCACACTGCTTGCCATGAATATCCACCAAATTGTGCCCAATTTCGCCATTCGCATGAGAACGGCCAAAAGATACTTGCTCATCGATGATAAAAGCCGAGCCAATGCCATAGTCTAAATTCACCACGCAAAAATGCTCAGGACGCTCACTTTGCCACTTTTCTGCCAATGCTAATCCAACACAGTCGTTTTCGACAATGACGTCAGTATCAAGCCTTTGCGCTAACAAATATCGACATTCAAAGCCACCTTTCCACTTGGCAAGAGGCATATGTAAAGATGCCCCACTGTGCCTGGAAACTTGACCGTGCAAGCCGATAGCAACACGTAGTTTGCGCTGTTTACTGGCGTTTCGTGCGTTATCATATACGTCACAGACCGCGTCAATTAACGCTTCTGGTGTTTCGACATTGATCTCGGTCTCTGAGGCTTCTAATAGCAACTCCAGGTCTGCAGTAACAACGAGTGCCGCAATTTTATTAGGTGATACATTCAAACAAAGAATTGGACTGAGTTTATTACTAAGTGCATAAATTCCCGCACTGTTACCACGACTTTGAACAGGTCCAGGGAAAAGCATGATTTTTGATTCTGCATCCAGATCCGACAGTATCTTGCTCACAGCAGGTATCGAAAGCTGAGTGCGGGACGCCAGCTCTGATTTACTCAAGGGACCACTTTTCGCCAAATGCGTTAAGATGGAACGCTTGTTGTGAACTCGAATCGCTTTATTGGATAAACCTAATCCTTGACGCATCACCATCACTCACCTCAGCTCAGCTTATAGTGCTCAATCAACTTAAGTTGCTCTATCGACAGCTCTTGCAACTTCTGTCCGTTTTCTGCAACTTCCACAGCACCTTTTGAATTCGATGACGCGATGTCTGAGATTCGACTGATGTTTTTTGCTATGTCTATCGCGGTGTTTTGTTGCTGTTCTGTCGCCGAAGCGATATGTGCTCCCAACTGAGCAAGTTCAGAAATTGAAGCTTGAATACCTTGCATTACCATGCTGGTTTGATTGGATGATTCGCGCGAGTGCTGCATATAAAAATGGCATTGCTCCACTTGTTGGACCGCCTGCTCAACCGATTTATGCAACAATTGAGTCATTGTATGAATCTCTTGGGTTGAACGACCTGTACGACCAGCTAGCTCCCTAACCTCATCCGCAACGACGGCAAAACCGCGTCCCATGCTTCCAGCTCTTGCGGCCTCAATGGCGGCATTAAGCGCGAGTAAATTGGTTTGATCCGCTATGGCTTGAATCACTTCGAGTACCCGGCCTATCTCTGTGCTTACATCACTCACTCGCGATATGGCATCTGCGGACTCTTTGAGAGCTTGTGAAAGCTGATGTTGAGCCTCGAGGTTGTCGGTGGTTTGTTGTTGTCCTTTCACGACCGAACGCTCAATATCAGTTAACTGAGTTTGGCTGGTACGTGTGGCTTGGGAGACCTCCGCGACCGAGCTTTCCATTTCGCTCATCGCCGCTGCGACACTTTCGGTTTCGATGCGCTGTGACTCCAGCGATTTTTGACTTTTAGAGGCAGTGACTTGATTGTGATTAGCAAGCTGGTTTTGCTGATGGGATACCGACTGTACCAATGCCACCAAGTGCTTGAGTGTATTGATCATTTGATCTATCGAGTTAGACAATTCGCCAAACTCATTCTTGCTTTTAATGCCGGTAGTTAACGTCAGATCGCCATTTTCTATACGATTTAACGACGCTTTAAGCATGTATAACGCGTTACGAATCGTCCGGCTTAGTGTCACAGCAACCATTGACACGATTAAGAAAGAGAATAACGTAACCAAAATGATCAGTTTTTCTCCCCTGGCTTGCATCACATTGACTTCAGTAACTTGCTGTTCAGACAGTTGTCGAAGCTGTTCAGACTGATGGACAAACAGATCGATCAACTGTGCCGTATCTGACTGAACCTCGGCGAGGAGTTCGAAAACTTCGGCCTGTTGCAACATGGCGTGATAATGTTTGACCAACACGCCTTGCTCGTCCGTCGCATGATCGATCACAGTCTTCAGGAGTTTTTGATCGCGCGTTGTATAACTGCGTGTTTTTTCCGCGAGAGACTGGCTGGTTTTAATAATCCGCTCGGCGACGGCGCGATTCTTTTTAATCAGTCCATCGATAACGTCTGCCGAACTCGAATTTAAGCCTTGGTTGGTATTAAAAATAAGTGAATCAATAGTGGCTGCTAGATTGTTTGCCATAAAGCTGGCATTCATATCATCAACCGAGCCAGACAAGCTATAAGCGGCACGTTTCATTTTGGTGCTGTCTAAAACAAACTGCCTAGTCCGACCCTCTACCCATTGCTCTGTGTCGACAACTTGTTGATACCGTTTGAACAAATCGTGTGTTTGAGAAAATAGGGCGATGTCATGTGGAGTTTTTAACAAATCAATTTGGTGTTCGTTGAGTTGGGTGAACAACGCATCCAACTCCAACAATTTTTCACCATAGCGCTGATGGTTTTTTAAAAACTGAGATTCAATTCTTGTATACACGTCGGCATCCAACGGTGTGAAATAAGAGTTAGCCAAGGCTTGGCTAGTGAGCAGATGCACTGTCACTCGATTCAACTCAACCATATAAGGAGAAATCACTTCAGTCACGATATGGGTACGTTCAGACTGCAAGTTACCCTGGAGCAAACTCACTCCTGCAATCGAAATCATCGCCAGCAGCAACAAGGTAAAGCCAATGTAGATACGTCTAACAATGGACAGATCTTGCCAAAACTTCATAGGAACCTTTTAATATTTTTATAATTTACTAATTGTGAAAATAAAAAAGGCCGCATAACGCGGCCTTTTAAAGACAACTTAAAGTCACCCTGAGTTAGAGTAACCAGTGAACTTTACGCCACTTCTTTAGGTAGTTCGGCAACAGGAACCGCTGCAATCAATTTTTGAGTGTATGGTTCTTGTGGGTTATGAATTACCTGCTCGATGGTACCCTGCTCCATTATCGTGCCGTGTTGCAGTACGATCACTCGATCACAGAAGTACTTCACGGTTGCAATGTCGTGGGTGATTAAGATGAACGATGTGCCAAATTCGTTTTGGAATTCAATCAATAGGTCCAAAACCTGTGCACGCAATGATACGTCCAATGCTGCCGTCGCCTCATCTGCAATGATGAGTTTAGGGATCGTCACCAGCGCGCGAGCAATAACAATTCGCTGGCGCTGCCCGCCAGAGAATGCGTGTGGATAGCGGCTTGAGAACTCCGCTGGCAAACCCACTCGACGCATCATATTGCGTACGCGATCTTTACGTTCTTGCGCGCTCATCTCTGTGCGAAGCAGTTTCAGCGGCTCTTCAATGATATCCGCAACCGTCATACGTGGATTTAAAGAAGACCATGGGTCCTGGAAAATCAAACGTAGATCGGCAAACAAAGGATCGCGTTTCACACGCTTGTAGTCAGCAAGCTCAAGCTCGACGTCACTACTTTCGTCTACGTAACGAATGTTACCTGACGTTGCAGGCTGCATACCTAAAATCGCTCGACCTAAGGTACTCTTGCCAGAACCGGACTCACCAACAATTCCCAAAGACTCGCCTGGGTGCAGCGTCAACGTCGCGTTGTTAACCGCCGTCATAAACTGTTTTTTCTCGAACATCTTGCCCGGTTTTTCAAACACTTTAGTGACGTTGTTTACATCTAAAAGTGGCGTTTGCCCTGTGTAAACAAACGGTTTTTTCACCTCAGAAGGTAGCTCAAGCGCACGCGTCGCATTCATCAGCTTAATCGTATATGGGTGCTCAGGTCGCTCGAAGATTTGGCGCACATCACCTTGCTCGACAACTACACCTTTTTCCATAACGACGACTCGGTCCGAGATTTGTGCCACTACCCCTAAATCATGGGTAATGAACAAAATAGCCATGCCTATCTCTTGCTGCAGTTTGGCAAACAACTCCAAAATTTCAGCCTGAGTGGTCACATCTAACGCCGTTGTTGGCTCGTCGGCAATTAATACATCCGGACGACTGGCAATCGCCATCGCGATGACAACTCGTTGACGCTGACCACCAGATAACTGGAACGAGTACTTGTTAATCAAACTTTCCGGCTCAGGCATTTGTACCTGAGTCAAAAGTTCAATTGCACGTTCATGCGCCACTTGTTTCGTGATGCCTGGGTCAACAAGACAAAGCACTTCTTTAATTTGATCGCCAACCGTATGAACAGGGCTCAGTGCTGCCATTGGCTCTTGTGATACCAATGAGAAGTTAAAGCGACGCAAATTACGCATTTCTTCACTACGCGGATGCAACGTGGTGATATCCACCTTGGATCCATCGGTATAATAAAGAATTTCCCCTGAATCAATGCGTCCTGGTTTGTCCAGCAGCTGAAGAATCGCGCTGGTTGTCACAGACTTACCAGAACCCGATTCACCGATGACTGACAAGGTTTCCCCACGATTTAAATGAAACGATACGTTTTTAACAGCGTGGAAGGTTTCCATCGTTGTCGGGAAGCTGACGTTCAGATCTTTAACTTCAAGAATTTTATCCGCCATTTTAAATACCTTATTTTGCACCTTGTTCATGGTAAGGGTCGCAGGCGTCACGTAAACCGTCACCTACAAAGTTCATCGCTAGAATGGCAATAACCACACTTGCTGCTGGAATTAACAGCCAGATTGCATCCGCTAGAGCACGGATGTTTTGAGCTTCTTGTAACAATACACCCCAACTCACCATAGGTGGTTGAAGGCCTAGACCTAAGAAGCTAAGCGCCGTTTCGCCCAAAATCATGCTCGGAATCGCTAGCGTAACCACTGCGATGATATGACTTAGGAAGTTTGGCACCATGTAACGGCGGATAATTTCAAATGGCGAGTTGCCATCTAACCATGCCGCTGCAACATACTCTTCGCTCTTCAATGACATGAAGCGGCTGCGGACAACGCGAGCCATATCAGGCCATGCAACCAAACCTAAGATAATGGTGATCAGGAAGTAACGCTGCAACGAGCTCCAGTCATTAGGTAATGACGCACCTAGCGCCATCCAAAGTGGAAGCGTTGGTACCGATTTAACAATTTCCATGGTGCGCTGGATGAAGTTATCCACTCTGCCACCAAAGTAACCGGAGATACCACCCACCAAAATACCGATGAAAAAGGTAAAAAATACACCAATCAGACCAACCGACAACGAGATACGCGCACCATGAATTAGTCGCGATAACATATCGCGTCCCATTCGGTCAGAACCGAGGATGAAGAAAGGATCACGTTTATTCTTAGGTACCAGTAACTTGTACTTCATCGGAATGAAGCCCGCTAGCGTGTACGGTTCTACCTCACCAAAAAATTCAAAATAGACTTTCTTCTCTGGATTCTCGGTGTAATGACGTTTTAGCGAACGAGGGTCGGTTTTCACTGTGTAGCCGATTAAATGTGGCGCCCAATCCCAACCTTCGCTGGTTTTCTCAAACAGATTTACCTGTTGCGGCGGCGCGTAAGTGTATCGACGCCAGTTGTCACTTGAGTTAAACGGTGCAAAAAACTCCGCGAATGCAGCGACAAAATAGATTAGTGCTAAAAACCACATACTGTACCAAGCCAGTTTGTGACGTCTTAATTTAAGACCAATCAATTGCCAAGCGGTTGCTTCCGATAGATCAATCTGTTTTTTCTTTCGCTTCCATACTCGAGCAAACATGCTATTGGAAGGAGCAGTTTGAATATTAGCTGTCATGATGATTACTCCTTGATTACAGACCAGCGCGTACGCGAGGGTCTACCCAATACATGATGAGGTCAGAAATGATGGTACCGATAATGGTTAAGGTAGACATCAGCAATAGAATGTCGCCAGCCAGGTACATATCTTGGTTACGCAATGCGCTAAGCATGGTTGGTCCCATTGTCGGGATGTTCAACACCTGGCTTACAATCACGTCTGCACTGATAAGAAGTGGTAACTGCCAACCAATCGTCGCAGCTAGAGGTAGACACGCGACACGAATTGGGTATTTAACTAAAAGCGTAAATTCTTTTTGGCCTTTAGCTCGTGCGGTTTTTACATAAGGTTTAGTCAATTCATCAAGTAAGTTGGCACGCATAATACGAATGATACCCGCCATACCTGCGGTACCAGCAACAAGAATATACAGCCAGCTGCGACTAACACCGTCCATGAATTTTTCGAAACTCATCGGTTGAGAGATATATTCTGGCGAGTAAAGACCAGACAGCATCACATCAAAAGAGTGGTAACCAATCAGCAAAGCAACAATCGCAATAACAAAGTTAGGCGTTGCCATGCCGATGAAGCCAAATATAGTTGCGATGTAATCGCCAAAAGAATATTGACGCAGAGCAGAGTAAACACCAATTGGAATAGCCAACGTAAATTTGAATACCAGTACGGCACAGGCTAAAAGAATGGTAGGTAACAGTGTAGGCTGAATGTTATCCCAAACTGGTTTATTGTTAACCAGAGAAAGCCCCAAATCACCTGTAAGCAGACCTCCCATCCAACTTATGTAACGCTCATACAACGGTTTATCCAAACCAAACATTTCACGTAAAACAAGGATCTGCTCTGGGTCGACATCTTGACCCATAGCGGCCATTTCTGCGATTTTTGCAGAAGCAAAATCACCCGGTGGTAAATCAATAACGACAAAAACTAAAATAGACACGACCAGCAAAGTGGTAAATACCGCCGCTAATCTTTGTCCTATATACAGAAAAAAACTGCTCATAATTATTCCTACATTTGCAACTTCGCAAACAGTTAAAACAAAAGGTTCGTTAGCCGCAGCTGCTAGTGACTGCGGCTAACAGGTCTGGTTTAACCATACCTAGTTCAACGAAATTACTTTGATTCCTTCCAAAGTTGAGCGGTACGCATAGGACCTGGCGAAGCAATACTGTATGAGTTTGGAACCTCAGTATCAGCGTTGCGAACGCCTTTACGAATGATCACACCTTCATCCAGAGGCTGAACCGTACCAATCACAAAGAAGTTTTCTTTCGCGATATCAACGATTTGTTGCATCAGCTTAGACTGTTCTTCATGAGAAGATGTTTTGCCCATCGCTTGGTAAAGCTCAATTTGCTTCTTAACGTGCGCAGGTGGCTCAACAGCATTAGCGTGTGAAGTATCTGTCATCCAGTAGTAGTAACCTAAGCCCCAGGTAGACTCTGGGTTTTGAGGTGCATAGCTGCGGAAAGTGTCCAACACACCGATACCACCGTCACCTTTCGCTGGTGCTAAATCGTACTCGTTAGCCAGACGTTGTGTTTGTAGGTAAGAACCTTCAACGATACGGATATCTAGGAATACGCCGACTTTCTGCCAGTCATTCTTAACCAACTCAAGGATGTCGGTATTTTCGCCAACGTTTTGTTGGTTAACGAGCGCTTCGATGCGTAAACGGTTACCCGTTTTGTCCAGGCGGTAGCCATCTTCGTCTTTTTTGTTTAGACCTACTTTGTCTAATAATTGATTTGCTAATTCAGGGTTAAACTCTGTGTACTGAGTTGCAAATTCCTCGTCGTAGAATGCACTACCCTCAGAAGGCGCTGCTTGGTATGGCGCAACTACGCCAGAGAAAACAGTCTCACTAATACCTTCACGATCAATCGCATGAGAAAGTGCTACACGGAAATCTTTGTTAGAAAATAGTTCACGCTTAACAGGATCTTTGTGTGTTTGGTTTAAGCCAAGGATCAGCGCGTTCATGCTAGTGCTTGGACGAGTCGCGTAAGTGTAGTCACCCTTCTTCTCGTTTTCGATTAACATTGGACGGTATTTAGCTACGCCAATGTGACGAGTTTGGAAGTCTGTCTCACCTGCGGCTGCGCGAAGAACCATCTCTTCTTTATTCTCAGAGTAAGAGAAGTAAACCGAATCCAGGTAAGGTAATTGGTTACCCGCCGTATCGACTTGCCAATAGTATGGATTGCGTTCCCAAATCGCGTATTGAGTTTGCGGACCTGGAACCACTTTTACTTTCCAAGCGTTTACTGTCGGACGGTCTGGGTTTTGGTAACTTTCCTGGAAGTAAATCGCACGACACTTAGTTTGGAAGTATTGCTGCCAGCTATCAAAGCCTGCTGCTTTCGCCTCTTCAGTTGCTTTAGGGTTTACTTCAGGCAGAAATTGCTCACAGTAATGTTTCGGGAACTGAACGATGTTAGAACCATCCGTGTTCGCCAATTTACGAATGAACATACCATCGGCATTTTTTAGCGTGATTTTGATTGTGTGCTTGTCGACAACGGTACCGACTGCATCACCTGAGTGGCGAGCATAAAGAGGTTTGTTGCCAGACCAATCTTCACGGTTAATTAAATCTAGGTAGAACTTGATGTCTTCCGCGGTAAACTCTTTTCCGTCAGACCATTTAACGCCTTTGCGCAAGCTGATCGTGTACTCAGTCAGCTCTGGGTTTACTGTGTAGCTCGTTGCCAAGTTTGGCTCAATACCCGTGTAGTGGCGGTTAAAGTTAAATAAGTTGTCGTACTTCAGCATACGCATACGGTGACCACGGTCTGCTTTTAAACCAAGCAGACGCAATTCACCACCGTATTGACCGATAGATTCAATTGGCTCAACAACGAGTGGGTTTTCTGGCAAACGCTCTACCACTGGTGGTAGTTGGCCCGCATCAACTAAATCTTTAAGTTGAGGAGCTTCGTTGTACGTACCCGCCAAAGCAGAAAAAGAGACAGAGGCAGCAACCGCGATAGCGACTTTGCCAAGTAGAGGTAAGCTATTCTTATAACTCATCAGTAACTCCCTGATTTCGTATACAAATTTAAGGATTAATTCTTTCGCACTTCGCTTAGCTATTTAATTCAGCGAGGCACATTGCCAGCGTTCACGGCGACAATATACTGGTGTGTACCGGGTTCGATACGGCCAGTAATGGCAGGAACACTTGCTTGGGGATAAAGTAAATTGGTGTTAGGTGCGCATGGGTATACTCGGGTTTGCCCTTCACCTTGCAATAAAATCAGTTCACTAAATAGCTGCTCTGATTCGACGTGCGCAGGCTGAATCACCTGATGACTGAACCAAGCTGACCAGCCATCTACGGCATACCCTGTCATCACAAATTCCAAAGCAAAATCAGTGGTGATTTCATGGCTACGAAGTTCACCCTGCTCAGTAAATTGTTGGCGCGTTTTCACCACACAACCTTCAAACGGCTGCCATAAAGAGACCAGTGAATCGCCTTCGCGATAGCTATTGATATTTCGGGTGCGACTAAACCATTGACGAGTCTGTGGATGAGCAAAAGCAAAAATATTGTCTCCCGCCCAACCCTGATCCAACCAATTAGTTGATTCAACACACAGTCCGTGCGCGGAGCTGTAGGCAAACTTGCTGTATTTGTCATTACAATTACGCAGCTCGTTTGCAGGTGCGCTATTGGTCAGCAGATAACTGCCCTGACGGCGGGTAATCAGGTGGCGTTCACCAATCCACGTGGCGGGCATATTGCTCGATAATGGTTGTTCTTCTACCGTCCAAAATGGATGCTGTTCAGGTAAATAAAGTGCGTTAAAGGCTTTAAGTGCCAGCATCGGTGACGCGTAACTGGTATAGAATTCACTCACGAGCAAGTTAGGGTAAGCAAAGCCCGGTAGCAACTGTGCCTGTTGATCCCAGATTGGCTGATTCGCCCACCAGCGCATGGTTTGCATCCAGTAGCTTTTTGCCGTTGCGATATCAATATCAGGATGTTCAGTACGCGCCAATTCCGCCCAAAAAGCAGCACCAGCAAAGCGATAATTCAACGAGCGGCCGTAGCACAGAGGCTGACCATCTTCGCCAAACCAATATTGATAGCGATGAGAAAACTCTATTGCACGGTCAAGCAAAAGCTGACTGCCAGCACTCTGATAGTTGTCCCAGCGGGCGTACACCAATGCGTAAAGTTGGAAAGCAAACGGGTTGTAATAGTCCACCACACCTGTGAGACCATCCTGATACCACCCGTTTTTCAAATGCATTTCATCAATAAAAGCGAGGTCTTGTTCAAGCACCTGTTGCTGAATTTCCACACCCAGTAACGATAGTGCTTTTAAGATCAGAACCCTAAACCAGCGCCAGTTGTTTGGTGGCAACTCTAAATCGGAGACGGAATTTAACCAACTCACAAGATTGGTGCGTTGCTCGCGATCTAACGGCTGCCAGTAAAATTCGTTAGCATCGATCAACGCGACTGCAATCGATGACATCTCCACAACACGTTGGTCATAATTGCGTGGAAACTGCCAAAAGTCTTGGTGCATGGGATTGGTACCGTTGGCGATTAACTGGCACAACTCGGCATGCTCATCTTTCAGCGCCTCTCCAGCAGGCACTGCGCCCCACATCAAACGACAAACATGTTCGATACCCGCAACGTCTGCAGTATAGTGCGCAGCACTATTGAAATTTGGCTCGTCCTGTGTTGTTCCACGAACAACGTCCATTTGGCGCTCTACAATCGCTTTTAGCATTTTCAGCGTTTCAGAGCGGCTGATGCATCCTTGCTCCGTATTTGCCAAACAATTCAAACTTATTGCCACGGGTCACTCGCTTAACAACAAAATCATCAATGAATGAATTAAAACTCATAAGCTATAATTATTGAAACGCTTTTTTATATTTTTGATATAAAGATCAAAACTACGTTTTATTTTTTTATCTCAACGCCCACCTAGCTCACAAAATTGAACTAGAGCAAACAATATAATTAAAACATTGTTTCAATAATTTATTGTGGGCTGTATGAACCTTGCTCTGTTACTCATGGAGCAAACACGCTGAGATATGCTGGGTTGATAGGACTACGGGATTGTAAGCACACTGAAACAGGGAAAATTAACCTATGACAGCGTGCTCTTTAACAATGCTTATAGAATTACGCAAAAGATGGATGTGCACGCCAGATTAGTTCTGGCGCATAAATCGCGCGTAATAGAGAGGTGGTAATCCTCGATGCAGACATCGCCCCATCGCATCCAGATAAGGGCGAAGGTGAGAGAAAAACTGATAATACCCTTCGCATAGATAGTGCTTTGCGGATATGGATAGCTCTCCGTTTGCATCAATGCGCTGCGCTGGGCACGCGCCATGACAAAGCGAACGTTGGTCGCATCGTTGACAATGAGTTTGGCTGCCAATCGGCTTGCGGGTAGAAAATTGTTGCTGGATGGGCGTTTCAATCAAGTCAGGATAATCTCGCTGGTTGATGTTGCCCACTTTGAATTGTGGATAAACAAAGTGGTCACAGCTATACACATCACCATTGTGCTCGACAACGAGGTTCTCACCACACTGAGGGGAATGAACACAAATAGAAGACGGCATACCCAAATGCATGCCGAGCGCATTGTCAAAATGACTGACGTACACCTTGCCAATGTCTTCTTTACGCCACTCTTCAAACACATCCACCATAAACTGACCAAACTGCTCTGGAGATACGCTTCGCTCAGAGACACCTTTGCCTTTCTCCGGTTCAACAATTGGGATGAACTGAATGAACGTCACGCCAAGCTGTTTCAGGTGTCGATACACTCGTTTGCCATGGTCGCCGTTATGATTCTGAATCACAGTCAGCACGTTAGTATCAACCTGATACTTTTTTAACATCTGCAAGCCTTGGATGACCTGACGATAGGAGCCTTTTCCGCTACGGGTTTTACGATAGTGGTCATGCAGTTCTTCGTCGCCATCGATACTGATACCAACCAAAAATTCATGTTGTTTTAGAAACGCCGCCCAATTATCGTTGATCAGCACGCCATTGGTTTGCAGCGTGTTGATGATCTTCATTCCCGGACGAGCGTACTTCTTTTGCAACACGACGGCTTGGCGGAAAAAATCCAGCCCTCTTAGTGTCGGCTCCCCACCCTGCCAACCAAACGTCACTTCAGGGCAACCTACGGGTTGGCTCTCAATATAGCTTTTAATGTGAGCCTCAAGTGTCGTATCACCCATATCAAACTGTTTGGTTTGCGGGTAATAGTCGGTTTTGTCGAGATAGAAGCAATAATCGCAATCCAAGTTGCACAAAGGGCCAATCGGTTTGGACAAAATATGAAACGGACGCTTTGCTTTCGCTTTACTGGTGGGGATTATAAGTGACACCGTAACCAAAACTTATTCTTAGTAGGAAAATTATTTTAAAATGCCATTTCAATTTATCATCAATCCGTGATCGCAAACAACAATTATAAAACCATGTTTCAATATAATAATTAAAACCCTCTACTATTATGAATCATGAAAAAACCCAATTTACTCTATGTATTTCCCGATCAATTTCGCCTGATGTCGTTAGGTATCTGGCAAGATCCCAACTATCGTGACTTAATTCCCGGTGTGGGGGACCCTGTCCATACACCCAACCTTGATGCGTTTATCCAACAATCAACGTTGCTTAACAACGCAGTAAGTAACTGCCCAGTTTGTAGCCCGCACCGCGGTAGCTTGATGACCGGACAATTCCCATCTCGCAGTGGTGTACCGCTGAATTGTAACTCAGACCGTGTAGATTCCGAGTTGCCAGAAACTGCGATTTGTTTCACTGATGTGCTGTCAGAGGCTGGCTATAACGTCGGTTATATCGGCAAATGGCATTTGGATGTACCGACACCAAACGATCCGGCTAAGCCCGGTCATTATGTTGATCCAAGAGTCCCAGCCTGGGACTCGTACACCGAGCCACAGCGCCGCCATGGTATCGATTTCTGGTATGGTTACGGCACGTTTGATGAGCACAACAACCCACACTACTACGACACCGACGGCCGCCGTCACGAGCCAAAAGTGTGGTCGGCAGAACATGAAACCGACAAGGCGATTGAGTATCTGAAGAACGAACAAGGCCAGCGCGACGCAGACAAACCTTTTGCGCTGTTTATGTCGATGAATCCGCCACACAGCCCATACGACAGCCTTGACGATTGCCGTATGGAAGATTGGTTACGTTACAAAGACACGCCTGTTGATGAGCTTTTATTGCGCGAAAACGCTGATACGAGCCTCGAAAAAGCCAATAGCGCGCCTTATTACTTTGCCAATGTTACAGGCACCGACAGTGAGTTCGGCCGTCTGGTTGAGACACTGAAAGCGATGGGTGAATGGGACAATACGATTGTCGTATTTACCAGCGACCACGGCGAAACCTTGTGCAGCCAAGGTGTTGATGATGCCAAAAATTGCCTTTACAACGAGGCGTTCTCAGTACCTTTCATCGTGAAAGCTGCCGAGCAGAGTCAAGCAAATCAACACCCTGCCTTTTTGAGCAGTGCTGATATTATGCCAACCGTATTGGGCTTGATGGGGCTTTCATCATCTTGCCCAACCAACATTCATGGCCGCGATCTCGCAGAGATTTTCCGCTCAGGTGCGATTGATAACAGCCCGACTTATGCTCTCTATCTGAAGAACATGAATACCGCTCCAGGTGCAGACGGTAAAATCCGTGGCTATTTCGCTTCCGTCCGAGGCATTAAAACGGAGCGTTACTCCTTAGCACTGCATATTGATGATTTCGGTCAGCTCGAGAAAACCCAATTTTTCGACAACATCCAAGACCCATACCAAACCAATAACCTGGAATTCGAGCCTGAACAACCAGACCTTCGTCGCCTATTGCGCGCCATGGCGGAAGAATTAGTTCGAACTGACGACCCGTGGGCCGATGGCCGAGTGCTTGACCACTTGCTTCCATATGACTTGTTCAACAAACGTGACACAGAGAAGGAATTCTCATGAGTAACGATACACTCCCTAATGTCATTATTATGTATGCCGATGATCTCGGTTTCGGCGATTTGAGCTGTTACGGGGCAAACGACATTCCAACGCCTAACCTGGATAAACTGGCTGAAGAAGGGCTTAAATTCCATCAAGGTTATGCCACGGCAGCGACATGTACACCGTCGCGCTACAGTTTACTGACAGGCTCTTACCCTTGGCGTAATCCTAACGCGGCCGTTTTACCTGGCGATGCCCCGCAGATCATCACCATCTCTGATTTTACAATGCCAAAAATGTTCCAAAAGGCAGGCTATCGCACTGGTATCGTCGGTAAATGGCATTTAGGACTCGGCAATGGTGAACTCGATTTCAATCAAGAAATTCAGGGAACACCAAACGATGTCGGTTTTGACGATTCCTACATTATGGCTGCGACCAATGACCGTGTTCCATGTGTTTACATCGACAATCGCCATGTTGATAACCTCGATCCTTCAGACCCGATTGAAGTGACCTACGATTGGGATCAAGCCTTTGATGACGTACCTACAGGCCGTCACAACCCAGAGCTTCTGGATGTCATGTACGATCATGGCCACGACGGCACGATCATCAATGGCGTTAGCCGTATCGGTCACATGCGCGGCGGTCAATCCGCAATCTGGGATGATGAAACCATGGGCGAAGTGTTTGCTGACAAAGCCATTGAGTTTATCGAGCAAAACCAAGATCAGCCGTTTTTCCTTTACTACGCCTTGCATCAACCGCACGTACCGCGTATTCCGAACCCTCGCTTTAGAGGCGTGACACCTCACGGTGTTCGCGGCGATGTGATCGTCGAAATGGATTGGTGCATTGGGCAGGTCCTCGATAAGTTGGAAGAGCTACAGCTGGCTGATAATACGATCGTGATCTTCTCCAGCGACAACGGCCCTGTATTAAACGATGGCTATAAAGATCAAGCGGTAGAGTTCAACGGCGAACATAGAATGGCTGGCCCACTGCGTGGCGGAAAGTACAGCCTGTTTGAAGGTGGTACCCGAGTGCCATTTATTGTCCGCTGGCCAAACGGCGCTACCCGAGGGGAAACGGAAGCCTTGTTCAACCACGTCGATCTTTACCATTGTTTTGCTCAGCTAACTGGCAGTGAACTGCAAGCGGAAGAAGCACCGGACAGCCAACCGCTGCTAGACACGTTACTGGGTAAGGAACCTCAAGGCCGAGACAATATGGTGCTTGAAGGGATGCAATACAAAAAGGTATTCAGAGACCAGCGTTACGCTTATATTCCGCCGCACGATGACGATTTTATCTGCCAATATACGGGGAATGAAAAAGGCAACCTCTCTAGCGCTCAGTTATTTGATTTGCACGATGATATTGGCCAAGTCGTTAACCTCGCCGAGCAGTATCCCGAAAAAGTAGAAGAGTTAGCAGCTCTGCTTGAAAAGAGTATTAAAGCACCACGCACTCGTTAATCGCTTCTCGTTTATCGTCGCTTACACCACGAGAGCCCAAACTTGGGCTCTCTGATTTCCAATTCGAAAGCCCAGCTTCTCGTTTCACCTGACCTACAGTAGCGACTCCTCATTAGCCACTTTGCGAAATCGCAATAATACGCTTAATCAACTCATCAGCGCTCATGTCTGGGTTTCGGTAAAAACGGAAGATTTCTGAGTTTATTGCCTGTTGTGCGACAGGATTCACCGCCATGGAATCGATCATGCTTGGCACGGCGAGGTTGTGTTCCAATCCATAGTGAAAGTCCCGATAAGACTGAATCTGACAAGGATTAAAATCGCTGATATCGATATCGGTGCGCACTGGAATCGAGCCTTTCACGCGGTTAAATTCGGTTTGAAAATCCACATCGGCAAGCACGTTTGCAGTTTGGTGTGCGACTTCTGCAGAAAACGACTTACTCGACATAAACACTAAGCTGTCCATGTTGTAGAGAAACACACCATCGCTATCTGGCGTCGGATAACAGCCGATCTCGGAGGGTACGGACACTTGATTAGCAAGCAGTTCACCCAAAATCCAGTCGCCACCAATTTGAAACAGCGCCTTATCGTTAGCTAAAGCTTTGGTGGCGGTATCCCATTTACTGTCCGGTAATTGGTTGTCGATAAGTAAACTCAGGCGACGAAACTGGTTTAGTGCTTCGCGCAACGTCTCGCTGTCGATACTGTCTCGCTGCAATTTAACCATCGCATTGGTGTAAAACTCAACGCCACCCGTTGAGATAACCAAGTTTTCGAACAGTTGAGCCACTTGCCAGAGTTGCTCACCTACCGCAATTGGGATCATGCCATTTTTCTTCGCCAGTTCCATCGCGCTGAACATCTCTTGCCAGTTTTTAGGTGCAGACAAGCCAAGCTGTTTGAGCAAATTGTGGTTGACCCAAAGCCAGTTCAGGCGATGCAAGGTTAAAGGTAGCGCGACATAACCGTTTTGTGTTTTGTTTATATCGATAGAAAGTGGGTACAACACTTCGTTCCAGCGCTGCTTTTCCGCGACCGCATTGACGTTGTATAAAATACCAATCGCGTCCCATGCTTTGATACTCGGCCCTTCAATTTGAGCGAAGCTCGGCGGATTGCCCGCAAGCGCTCTGGCTTGTAACACCGTCATGGCGCTATCGCCACCACCGCCCAATACCGGGCTTTGAATCAGTTCGATATCGTGCTGTTTAAGCTGTGTTTTCAGGATTTGAAGTGCTTGTTTTTCTCCATCAGATGTCCACCAATGTAAAAACTCCACCCCTTGTGGCGGTTCTGCGTGAGCAAAACACGGTGCGATCAGCAATGGGAACAAAAATGCCAGTTTGTTCATAGTTAGTCTCTCGGGAAAATCAGTGTAGCGCAGAGGCCGCCAAACTGAGAATGGCTCAACGACAAACTGCCGCCATGAGCCTTTGCAATACTCTGCGAAATGGTTAACCCCAACCCGTTTCCTTCTTTGTCTTTGCTAACGCGAAAGTAAGGCTGGCAGAGCTTTTCTAATAGCGGTTCGCCAACACCATCTCCGTGATCTTCAATCTCTATCTGGATCGATTCTGGACTTTCACTCAGGGTAATGTCTGCTTGGTGGCCGTATTTAAGGGCGTTATCGACCAGATTCTGAATACAGCGCTTAATCGCCAGTGGCTTACCGGCAAAATGGGTTCGGATTTCGCCGTGAATACGAATGGCGTCTGGCGCATCGACGATATTGGAAGCGATGTGTTGAATCAGCTGATAGAGATTAATTGGTTCAATTTCCTCGTGGATATCGGTCTCTTTAATGCACTGCAGCGCGCCTTTAACCATCAAATCTAAGTCATTACTTAGGCGAGTAAAGCGCTCTCGGTCGTCATCGTTGTCCAACATTTCAGCCCTTAGTTTCAGGCAAGCAATTGGTGTTTTAAGGTCATGAGAAATGGCACTGAACAGCATTTCACGGTCTTTAATGTGGCTGTCGATGCGGCGATTCATTTTATTGAATGCTCGAACGGCGGCTTTGAGTTCGTTGCTGCCACGTTCAGACACTTCGGGCACGTCCAATCGGCTCGACATCAGAGTTGCCGCTTTCGCTAACTCGCGAATAGGTTGAATCTCTTTACGGACGATAAACCACGTACACACCAGTAGCATCAGTGCCGACAACAGCAGTGTAAGCCATTGCCTCCACTCAAAATAGTTGGTTTCTAAGTTGACGTAAGGAGCGGGTAGTACCGCCGCGAGATAAAACCATTCGTTTTGGGCCACTTCAACCTGCATCACCAGAATTGGCGGGTTGAGATCGCCAAACGAGAGCGAATAGTGTGCCCACAGCAAAGGCAACTCGTCGATAGGTAACTCGTTGTTAAACACTTTGAGCTTGTCGCGCTGAGTAAACTCAACATTGATATTGGGAATACCGTTCAACTCACTCTTTAACACTTGGCGAACCTGATTGATCACCAAGGTTTTGCGTTCACTCTCAGGCAACGGGTCAACTTGAATTTGATGATTATTGAGTGACACAAAAAACCGCGTCCCGCCCATGCTTCTTAATTGGTTAAGGACGAGGTGACGATATTCAGACGGCAGAGTTTGAAAAAAAGCGATGGTTGAAGAGGCGCTCAAAGCGAGGCTTTTTACCGTGGTTGTCAGACCCTCTTTGTCTCGCTCACTGGCATGCTGATACCAGATGATGCCCGACAAAACCTGCGCCAGAATAATCACCAACAGCAGGAAGACACTGGTTCGGACAACCAGAGATCCCGTCCAGCGTTTAATTCTCATAATGTACATCCGTTGTGAGCATGTAGCCTTTGTTGCGCACGGTTAGGATCAAAGATCGATCTTTATCTTCAAGGTGATGACGCAAGCGACTGATCTGCACATCAATCCCGCGTTCAAAAGGATCGGCATCGCGTCCCCAAATCTCTCGGGCAATATCATCACGAGAGAGGATCGATTGAGCATGGTTGACGAACAAACCGAGTAGCGACAGGTCAGCACCACTGAGCTGTTTTACCTCTTGGCTGGAAACGTGGGTTAACTGGCGAGTCACGGTATCTAATAGCCAATCATCAAAACGTACTTTACGTGTGAGTTTTGTAGTTGATGTTGATTGGCTACGTCTGAGGATGGTTTTTATGCGAGCAAGCAATTCGCGCGGGCTGAATGACTTGGTGATGTAGTCGTCAGCCCCCATTTCTAACCCCGCTACTCGATCAGCTTCTTCGGTGACGGCAGTGAGCATGATGATTGGAATATCGGAACTTTTACGCAGCTTCTGACAAAGGGTAAAACCGTCTTCGCCGGGCATCATTATATCGAGAATGATTAAATCAGGATGGTGCTCTTTTAGCAGTTGCCACATCACGTCACCGTTTTCTGCACAGAGAACCTCAAACCCCGCTCGACCAAGGTAATCCGACAACGCATCTCGAAGGTCGAGGTTGTCATCGACGACCAATATCTGCTTGCTTTCCATCCTACTCTCCCTGTGCCTGCCCCTGTGATTAGCGCTGGTCAATATGATGCATTCTTAATCACTTATGCACAATCGAGCCGATTGCAATTTTACTTATTGGTATCAGAGATTTGTAAGCTGCCACTTACAAACTGATTGCCTTTTGTAACCTTGGGCGCCGCCTTACTCGCTATGATCATCCTGACCTTACGTGAAACAACATGACCTGAAGGAATCAGGTCTCTATAACACTGACTTTCGTCAGGAGGAAACCATGTTTGCAACTATATTTGGACAACTACAAAAAATAGGGCGGTCTTTGATGCTGCCTGTGGCTGTGTTACCCGTCGCGGGCTTAATGCTGGGTATTGGTAATGCAGGTTTTGCCTTTATCCCAGACGCGGTAAACAAAGTAATGCTCGCGGCTGGTGACGGGGTATTTGGCAACATGCAGCTGATGTTTGCCGTCGGTGTTGCACTCGGCCTCTCTAAAGGCAATGACGGCGCAGCCGCACTAGCGGGCTTAGTCGGGCTTATCATAATGAATGCTTCGTTAGGTATCGTCATTGGGCTTCGTGGTCTGGAAACTGACGCCACCATTATGGGTGTCGAGACACTGCAAACTGGTGTATTTGGCGGCATTTTCATTGGTGCAGTGGCCGCGATCATGTATAACCGCTTCTACAATATAAAGCTGCCGGAATACTTGGGTTTCTTTGCAGGTAAACGATTTGTGCCTATCGTCACTGGCCTTTCCGCAATCGTAGTTGGTGCTATCCTCGCGTTCGCATGGCCACCTGTAGGACAACTTCTTGATGCCTTCTCTCATTGGGCAGCATACCAAAACCCAGTACTAGCTTGGGCTATGTACGGTGCAGGTGAGCGTTCTCTCCTTCCAGTGGGTTTACACCACATCTGGAATGCACCATTCTTCTTCGAAGTCGGTAGCTATATCGACCCTGAAACGGGCAAAGAGTTTACTGGTGAGCTAACTCGCTTCTTCGCCGGTGATAAAACCGCAGGTTATCTGTCAGGCGGCTTTATGTACTCAATGTGGGCGCTACCAGCAGCAGCTCTGGCGATATACCACTGTGCGACGCCTGAGCGTAAGAAAATTGTTGGTGGTTTGATGATGTCAGCGGCGTTGACCTCTTGGCTAACTGGTATTACTGAGCCAATCGAATTTACCTTCCTTTTCGTCGCGCCAGTGTTGTACGTGATTCACGTTTTCCTTACCGGTATTGCGTTTGCGATCACCGCATTTTTGGAAATCAAACACAGTACCGACTTTGCTCACGGCGCAATTCAGTTTTTCCTTTACTACCCGATGTCGAGCAACGCGTGGATGTTCATCATCATCGGTCCAATTTGGGCGACGCTTTACTACGGTTTGTTCCGCTTCCTGATTGTGAAGTTGGATCTAAAAACGCCGGGCCGCGAAACCGATATTGCAGAAGTGAAAATTGCCGGACAACCTGATGAAATCGCTGTTGATGTGGTTGCTGCACTGGGCGGAAAAGCCAACATTAAGTCAGTCGATGCCTGTATTACTCGTCTGCGTGTCTCGGTTAAAGACATTGCCAATGTTGACGTTGCGAAACTGAAGGCGTTGGGAGCAAGAGATGTACTGGTGATTGGCGATAGCTTACAAGCGATTTTTGGTACGCAGTCTGACTCAATTAAGTCAGAAGTGCACAGCGTACTTGCGACCTCCTGATCTTACCTTCCCCCATCCGGGTAAGATTTGCCAACCTCCCTGTGAGGTTGGCTTTTTCGTTTTTCCTTTATCGCAGGTTTTTGACCTGTGACGAATTAAGAGCGTTCCAAAAGCGCTTTAAGATTATGGGCGATCTCTTCAGCCGCCAGCATTCCGCGGTTAAGTGACCACAATTGTGGTGAAACCTCGATAACTTGTTGCTTTTTGACTGAAGTCAGCAATTTGAACAATGGATTTTTGCGCCATTCATCGACAACATTGGGGGTGGAATACAGCCCAATCAGTAACCAATCTGGGTTAGTTTTGAGAAGAAACTCAAAACTTGTCGGCAAATATGCCGTTTGAGTGTTATCAGCAAGAGGACTGTTTAGCCCCAGAGAATACAAAACCCCTCCAGCGTAAGAAACCGGACTATGCAGCCACATACCTTTGTCGGAAACGACGCCAAACTGTATGGTCTCTTGAGTAGCAAAGTGCTGTTTAAACTGCGCCATCGATTGATGATGCTGCTCGACTCGCTGCATCATTTGATCTTGCTTTCCAATCGCGACACCAATTTTTAATGCAGACTCCAGATTCTCTTGGTACGTCTCACCACGACTTTTTAGCAACAATGTTGGCGCTATTCGCTGCAAATCCTCATAGATAGTACGATGACGTTCCGCGTCAGCAATGATGAGATCCGGCTTGAGTTGCGCGATCACTTCTAGGCTAGGCTGTGATCTAGCACCAACAGACTGCCAAGGCTCAACTTTCTCTCTAACGGCGGCAATGACGCGTGTTGGGTCTTTATCATCGGCAACACCAACTGGCGACACATCTACTGCGGCTAAGGCATCCACAAAAGAAAACTCTAAAACAACGACACGTTCTGGAATCGTTTCTATCTCGAATGTGCCCTGCTCATCTTGAACGGTGCGCATCTGAGCCATGGCTGAAGATGAAGCAATGACAAGCATAAGCAACATTAGTGAACACACCAAGAAACGGTCAGTCGCCAATCGAGCTTTATTTTCCATAACAATATTCTCCAATACTATGATCGGCAAAGTCGCCAACTTAAGCTGACGACTTTTTTCTAGATCAGTAAATCAAGTTCAAGGCGCTAAAACTGGTAGTTCAGATCAAGCGTGTAAGAGCGTCCAGGCGCTGGGTAGCGACCAACAGGGCTAGTATCGATTCCGCGGAAGTAATAATCTTCATCAAACAGATTGTTCACGGAGACATTCATGCGCAGCTTACCTTTTTCATCCTTGTATAAGTCCGTACCTAAGTTAAAGTTCCAGACCATATAAGACGGTACTTTACCAGTCGCTCCCGTACTATCTTCAGAGCTAGTGTTGGCGTTATCGGTGTACGCCTCGCTGAAATAGAAGCCAGATAACGTGGTATCTACGCCAGAGAAGACATAAGTCGCATCCCAGCCAAGTTGGTGCTTGGAAGAGAACGGTAGCTGATTGCCTTTGTTGTCACCGTCTTCTTCGAGTGTGGCATCTAAATAGTTGTAGCTTGCCCCCAGGCTGAGTAACGGTAATGACTCGGGAACATATCGAGCTGACAGTTCAATACCCTGATGCAGTGTTTTACCAATGTTGTCAAAAGTTTGCGTCGCACTCTGCCATTGCAGTTGATCCTCGAAATCAACGCGGTAAATCGCCGCGTTGAAACTTGTCTCGTTCTGAGTAAAACGCGCGCCCACTTCGTAGTTCCACGCCAACTCACTGCCCTCTTCACCCAAGCCTCGAATGTAAGCTATCTGAGGTGCACGCAGAGATTTTTGCGCATTTGCGTACGTGACCCACTGTTCATTGAGACTATAAGCCAGCGTCAAACCGGGCAACCACTCCGTCACTTTATTATCTGCGCTTTGTTCTTTTCCAAGATCGTCAAAGCTCATATCAACCGATTCAAAACGCAATCCAGGCGTGATTTTGAGTGTATCGTTGAATAGACCAATTTCATTGCTGATGTAACCCGCAAACGCATCGGTATCTAAGTGCCAGTCACGCGGTACATTGGTGGTACCTCCAGAGATAGGCGTTTGCGTAAGTTTGTAATCGATATCTTCGTTTACGTAACGAGCACCAATAATCCAGTTTTGAGTAACGGACTGACCTTCACCAAAATACATTGCTAATTTCGGCTCGATACCATACACAGTAAATTCGCGAGGTGAGGTACGAATATCAGTGGACGGCAAAGCGGGATCAGCCCAGTGCCCACCAGCACTATTAAAGCCCCACTGGAAAAAACGCTCAGATTGATGACCAAAGGTGAGTAACTCAAGTTCAGCACTGTCTGCAAAGGCTAAATCGTGAATGTATTTTACGCTCCAACGCGTCGATTCACCCTGATACTCATCGTATTGGCGTTTCGACTGCTCACGGTCTTGCTGATAATCTTCAGGAGAAAGTGCACCCGGCATTTGAGTGTCTGCTTCATAACGTTGAATAAATGCCTGAAGCTCTTGCGTATCACTAAGTAACCACTGAACTTTGGCTTGGAAATTTTTCACATCCGTATCTGAATGTTCACGGAAGCTCTCACCTTTTAAAAAGTTACCTTCCAATTGCAAAGCGAAAGTATCACTTAACCAACCCCCAGTTCTCAGGTAGAAATCGTTAAGCGGTGTATCTCCGCCTTCAAATACTGTCAGACGATTGCTGATCTCCGTCTGCCAAGTGTGGGGAATCGGTTTGGTGACTAAGTTGATCACGCCACCTACGTTGTTTGGTCCGTACTGAACCGCCGCTCCGCCGCGAACAATGTCAATTCGTTCAATCATGGACAACGTCGCTGGGAAAATAGACTGACCAGTATGGCCATATGGTGCGAGAGTTAGGGGAACACCATCCATGAGCATTTGAGCATGACCACTGCGACTCGCATTTAAACCACGCACTGAAATGTTGGGTAGGACTCCCGTTCCGGTCTCATCCTGAACTTTAATACCAGGAACACTTTGCAGCGCGCCATCAATCGAGCTTGCCACCGTTTTTTTGATTTGATCACTGGTGATGATGGTTCGTGCGCCTGGATACTCTTTAACGTCTTCAATTTCAGAATTACCTATCACGCTACCCGTAACGACAACGGTTTCCATTGCTGTCGTATTGACTTCAGAAGGTGAAGCACTTGCCTGAGATACCATCGTTGTTGAAGCTAGCGAGGACACTATCGCAATAGCCAAAGGATGCATGGTCAACATTTTGTTCATTCGTTCATTCCGTTTCATTATATATGACATACAAATACGAATGAGAACAAATATTAATTATGTTTTCAACATTAACTTAGAAAACATTTTTTATTTACCTTAAAAACACAGACAACAACAAAAAACTAACGCAACATCCTCTCTTCAAAAACAAAAAACCCGCATTCAAACCGGAATGCGGGTGGCTTTAAGTAAGGTAAAGCAGTGGATTATTAATAGAACTGGAAATTAGAACGAGTATTTCGCTACAAACTTAAGGCCGTAACCGTCTTTCTTCTCTTCGCCTTGCTTTTCTACAGAACCAGTTTGAACGACAAAGTCTGTTTTGAATGAATCTGTTACATCGTAGCCAAGACCTAGGTATGCAGTTTGCGCTTCTACAGCCGTACCTTGTAGGTCACCGTCTGCGTATTGAAGTGAACCGTAAACTTTGAAACAGTCAAATGTGTACGCTGCTGCTACAGAGTAAGTTTCACCGTCGTTTGGAGATTCAAGCTTAAGTTCTACACTGTCGCTAGCTTTCAAGCTCGCTGCGTTTTCGAAAGAAATGAATGCCGCGCCAAATTTGAAATCACCCAGTGTTACGTCACCTGCTAAACCGACAGAGTTAGCTTTGTCACCGTCAGAACCGTAAGCTACCGCTGCAGAGAAATCGTCTACTTTGTAGTTTAGAGATGTAGCAAAGTTTGCGTCGTTATTTGAATCGCTATCAGTTTCGTAGTTTGCTGAAAACTCAAGGTCGTTAACTTTTTTCTTGTAACGGATGCCTTGGCCGTCTACACCACCTTGATTGATTTGGTATAGGTTAGAACCTTCACCTTGTTTCGCTTTTCCAAGTACACCAAATGAGTTACCTGTATCACCGAAAGAGAAGTTACCGTAAGTAGTGTGGTCAAATTCTAATTTAATATCAGCGAATTCTGCATTACGGTTTTCTTTTGTCACACTGTCGCCAGCATTAATTGCGAAAGAACCAATGAGTTTCGCATCTTCATTCAATTGATGCGTACCTTTAACTTTTAGGTGTGCATCTGTAAATACGTGTGGTTCTTTCTTTTTATCATCAGCATTAACGTAGATTGCGATACCTTTTGCCCAACCTGACATTTCAACTGTATTTTCATCTGATTTGTAAATTTCGCCAGCTGCTGCTGCGCCAGTAAATAGAACAGAAATTGCAATAGCTAAAGGTTTGATGTTCATATCGTACTCCATGTGTTGCATAAATTTCATCGCAACTAATTGTATTAAAAGTATTTATAGGCTAAGAGATTACATTCTTATGCTGAATGCGCTTCTGAGATAATATTATCGAAATAAATTTAATTTAAAATTGAAATATTATTTTAATTTTAATAAACAAGATCGCGATCATAATTAAACCTATATTTGCAAAGTCACGATATGCAGTTTCATGCACTTAAATTCATGGTTTAAGTGCAGTTAATTGATTAAGATCAAAAATAAAACCAGTCAGAATGGAGGTAACAGGGTTTGATATATAGATATGTATTAAAATCAAACAATACTGTAATGATAAAATTGTGAAATTATAAAAATAAAAATTAGATATGAATCGCAATTCTATTTTTGGATATATTAATTATTCTTTTAAAAATGCTAAGAGCGGGATCGGATATATAAATATATCTCTGAACATTGAAGATAATTGATTTCGCACCTTTGAGGATTATGCTTTTCACATGAATGAGACGCAGGCTAAACAGCAGACTAGAGCGCCAAATCCAGCATGATGGTCGAATGCTTGCGCGTATAAGTGCTGTATTCCAGGTTTCTGAGGGTTGGGATGTTATGATGAGTTCGTAAGCTTTGCAGATTCAACCAACCCGCAATACTCAGTAGATCAAAGGGTTTTAAGATAGACAAAATAAAAAGTCCCCTCATTATGAAGTGACCCCATAAAGTTGGACATTTCTGTTAAGCGGCTTGCAAGGCCTGATTTCGATACTCTATCGGAGTCAGGCCTTTTAATTTCACTTTAATTCGTTTGGTATTGTAATACTCGATGTATTCGTCAATATGAGCGATCAGGTCATCAGCATCTTCAAAGTGCTGGTTATGGTACATTTCTGTTTTCAGTAAGGCAAAGAAGTTCTCCGCAACTGCATTGTCTAGACAGTTTCCTTTCCGCGACATGCTCTGTGTTAAGCAACTTTCAGATAGCTTTTTCTGATATTTCTTATGCCTATATTGCCACCCTTGATCGCTATGAACGATTGGCTTAGCGCCTTCGCCTAAAGTCGCAACCGCGTCTGTCAACATTTCAGTGACCAGAGGTAGACGCCCATTTTTTGCGACCTTATAAGCCACAACTTCCTGTGTGAACAGATCAACGATTGGTGATAGATAGACTTTCTGCTGTTTAACTTTAAACTCAGTGACATCAGTTACCCACTTCTCATCTGGCTTCGTCGCTTTAAAGTCTCGTTCAAGAACATTGGGGGCCACAGTTCCCACTTCTCCTTTGTAAGAGCGGTACCGTTTGGGTCTGACGGTAGACTTCAAGCCTAGTTGACCCATGAGCCGTTGAACCGTTTTGTGGTTAAGCATAACGCCCTGTCTTCGTAGCTCTAAGTGAATACGACGATACCCATATCTGCCTTTATGCTCATGGTAAATTTGCTCTATTAGACTCTTTTCATCTTGATACTGTTCGGCGTCGTTATTTGGCTTCGCATGATAATAGAAAATACTTCTCGCTAACTTTAAGGCATGCAAAAGGTGTTTTAGTGGATAACAGCTTTTAAGAGCTAGAGCTACGTTCGCTTTTTCTTTGTTCGGCGAGGCTTTTCCTGCTCCAGCTCTTCTAACTTTTTTAGAACGGCATTCTCGGCGCGTAAGTAGGCTAACTCCTCTTTTAGCTCCTCCAGCGTTTTTTCATCATCACTTTTTTGCTGGATAAAAGGGTGCTTACTCATTGGTGATCGTCCTCTACTACGTTCAAGCCCCTGAATGCCATATTGTTTGTACTGTTTAAGCCAAACGGAGAGTGTTCCAGAGGAGGAGAAATTTAATACCGCACTAGTGTGGTTGATAGACCAGCCATTCGTCCACATTTTTTTTAACGCTTGGAGCTTGGTTTGAGCATTTTTAGCGAAATCATGAGGCTTAAATGAATCAGCACCATGAATCTCAAACACTTTTCCCCAGTAACGTATTATGCGTGGTGCAATGGAGTAAGTTTGAGAAAGTTCGTAAGATGAACACTCACCCAGTAAATATTGTTTGGCGACCGCACACTTAAATGCTCGGCTATATTTGGACATAAAGAGACCCCCAATAATTGGTGTCCAACTATTGGGGGTCAGTTCATTACTGAAGGGACTCTTTCTAGTGATTTGTAGCGTTCTTAGGTCAGCAATTCATTTATGCTTTTGCTGTCTGTTTGTAGCGGTCAAAGATAACCGCTGCTAGTAGAATTAAACCACGAACAACGTATTGAGAAAACGGAGACATGTTCAGTAGGTTCATCGCGTTTTCTACAGTACCCAGAATAAGTACACCAGCGATAACGTAAGAGACTTTACCGATACCACCTTTAAGCGAAACACCACCCAGAACACAAGCAGAGATAACCACCAGTTCAAAACCAACCGAAGTCATTGGCTGACCAGAAGTCATACGTGCAGCCAGAATAACACCCGCTAGTGCAGCCATGAAACCAGAGATGGTGTAGATCATCATCTTGGTCTTAACCACGTTTACACCTGCCAGACGTGCAGCTTCTTCGTTGCCACCAATCGCCAGTGTATTACGGCCATAAACGGTACGGTTCAGTAAGAATGTGAAGACAGCGAATGTAATCAGTGTTAGCCAAATTGGGGTCGGAATACCGATGAAAGAAGAGTTACCTAACGCGAAGAAGCTCTCTTCTGTGATACCTACCGCTTTACCGTCAGATATGATGTAGCCTAGACCACGAGCGATCTGCATGGTTGCGAGCGTCGTGATCAGTGCGTTGATTTGCAGTTTGGCGATAACAAAGCCGTTTAACAGACCAAATGCCACACCAGAAAGCAGGCCAGCACCCACACCCAGAACGACGCTGCTGGTCGCGTTGATAGCCACAGCGGTGACAACTCCTGAACATGCGATTACTGAAGCAACAGAAAGGTCAAGGTCACCACAAGCAAGGCAGAACAGCATGGCACATGCCACCATACCACTCATTGAGATTGCCAGGCCTAAGCCTTTCATGTTGATGAAAGTTGCAAAGTAGGGAACGAAAAGGCAGCAGAGTATAAACAGGCCTGCAAACACCATTAGCATTCCGAATTTATCCCAGATTTTACCGAAGCTAAAGCTGCCAGTTTTTGGAGCTGACTCTATCGCTTTTGTAGGGTTAGAAGTAGACATAATGATATTCCTTAATTTTAAGCGGCTGCCGACTCTTCTTTATCTAGCATGGCTAGACGAAGTGCGGTTTGTTCATTAAATTCGTCGCGTTGTAGCTCACCGGTTACCGCGCCGTCTTTCATAACAAGTACACGGTCAGAGATACCCAACACTTCTGGTAAATCGCTGGAAACAACGAGTACCGTTACTCCGTTTTCTGCCAGCTTAAAAATGAGTTCGTAAATTTCAGATTTGGCGCCCACATCGATACCACGAGTAGGTTCATCCAGTAAGATGACGCTCATTGCCGTTGACAACCAACGACCAAGAATCACTTTCTGCTGGTTACCGCCTGATAGCTTGCCAATTGGCTGCTCCAGAGAAGAAGCTTTGACATTCAGCGCTTCTTTTTGCTTCGAGGCATTCTTCTTTTCCCAGTCGAAATCAATCAAGCTCTTGAATTTTAAATGCCAAGGGCGAGCACTGATGTTGGTGTTCTCTTGTACCGACATGATAGGAACGATGCCGTCTGCTTTGCGGTCTTCCGAACAAAGCGTAATACCGTAACGAATTGCATCTTGCGGGTTTTTGACGCCAATTTTGACATCGTGTAAGTAAAGATCGCCGCCTGTCTTTTTGTCTGCACCGAAAATAAGGCGAGTAAGCTCAGTACGACCTGCGCCAACCAATCCAAACAAACCAAGAACTTCACCTTGTTTGACATCCAGTGACACCGGTGCGGTTAACCCTGGGCCTTCGAAGTTTTCAATACGTAAACCACTCTTACCATGTTCACGCGGGCGGTAGTTGAAGATGTCACTAATTTCACGGCCAACCATCAGTTCAACTAGACGATCGTTAGTCAGCTGAGAAAGGTCAGTAAATGACTGCACGTGCTGACCATCTTTGAAGATAGTTAATGCATCACACAGGTCGAAGATCTCTTCCATACGGTGCGATACGTACATAATGATTTTGCCCGCATCACGCAGTTCTCGGATAACCTTGAATAAGTTTTGAATTTCGCGCTGTGACAAACTACTTGTTGGCTCATCAAATGCGATAATTTGTGCGTTTCGGCTCAGTGCTTTGGCGATTTCAACCATCTGCCATTGGCCAATAGACAACTCTTTTAGCTGGCATGATGGGTCGAATGTTTCACCTAAACGCTCCAACTGAACTCGTGCGTTCTTGTTGAGGGTTTCTGTATCCACTCGGCCACCCTTGGTCGGTAGTTGACCAAGATAAATATTTTCCGCAACCGTCAACTCAGGGACCAAGTTGAGCTCTTGATAAATAATGGCAATACCGTGCTCAAGCGCATCATTGGTTGAATTCAGCGCTACTTCTTTACCATCAATAGCGATGTGACCTTCCGTAGGCTGATGAAAACCACTTAAGGTTTTGAGTAACGTTGATTTACCAGCACCATTTTCACCCATCAAAGCATGAACACTGCCCGCATCGGCGCGGAAGCTCACGTTGTTCAATGCCTTAACACCTGGGAAGTGCTTCGAGATGTTTCGAAACTCTATGTAAGAGGGGGACTTCGCCATGACATTCTCTCCGTTAAATCAGTTGGTGACGACCAAGCTGGCCGCCACCGAAAGTGAGCTTACAGCCCTTTTTTCGCCAGTTCGTCTTTGAAGTTGTCACGAGTGATAAGAACAACGTCCGTAACTTCAACAAATTTCTCTGGTTGAACGTCTTCTTTTACCCACTTGTATAGAGACTCGATACTCTTGTAGCCGTGTACGTCCGGGCTAGGTAGTAGTGAACCGTAGAAACCGGTTGGTTGAGATTTCGCAAGCTCGTTAACCGCATCCACACCGTTGATACCAATGCCGATTACGTTGTCTGAACCAAAGCCCTGACCTTCCGTTGCACGTACGCCGCCTAATACTGTGTTGTCGTTCATACCAACAATTAGCCATTGCTTAACTGTTGGGTATTGAACTAGTAGAGAGTTCGCAGCGTCCAGTGCTCCTGGAATATCATTGGTTTTGGTTGGTACGCGGTAAATTTGATCAGCTGGGAATCCAGATTGCTCCAGAGCCGAGATAGCACCGTCTACGCGGCGACGCGCCGTATCAAGTTCGTCCGCAGTGATTGCCATAACGCCAGTTGTCGAAGCATCCCAGCTACGCTTCTGCATTTCTTTGTACAGTTCAGTTCCCTGGCGTTCACCGATAGCAGTAGCCGCCATCATAACCAATGGTACGTCTGTCATTGGTTCGCCTTTCGCATTTAGGAACTGGTCATCGACCGTAATCACTTTTAGGTCATAGCTTTTTGCTTTCGCCATGATTGCAGGACCTAATTTAGGATCAGGAGTACAGATAACGAAGCCTTTCGCGCCTTGCGCCGCTAGTGTGTCGATAGCATTCAGGGTTTTTTCGCCATCTGGCACCGCCATTTTTACTACTTCAAAGCCTAAATCTTTACCGGCTTTTTCAGCAAATGACCATTCCGTCTGGAACCAAGGCTCTTCAGGTTGCTTAACTAGGTAGCCTAGTCGGGTGTCATCATTTGAACCGAAAAATGCGTTGGCCGAAGCACTAAGCATAGTTACGCCAGATAGGGCAGCGATTGTGAGTAGTTTTTTTAGTTTCATTGTTATCCATCCACTGGTAGAGGTGAGTGTTCGCTATACATATTTGTGGATTTAGGGACATTTGTTAGTGACAAAAATCACAGCGGAAAAATGTAGCGAATTTGTCCATTCATTTAGCCAAAGGGGCTATGACACAGATCTCAATTATGCGACCAATGATCCAAATTCTCAGTAAGCAACCCAATACCAGCCTAATGAAAACGATGAATTCGCTGGTTTCTTGCCATTCCTACCTGACAGAAGAAGGTGTTAAAAAGAACACAAAAAATCGTCCATGACGTTTTTGTCCATAAAGTTAGCAGACCTCTTTATGGGATAACGTCCCTCCTCTAGCTATAACAACAAGTAGATTTAGTTTGCTGACCAAAAGCTGGAGCAGTCATGGACACATTAAACACACAACAACAGCATGTCATTGGTTTGGACTTCGGTTCAGACTCCGTACGTGCCCTTATCGTAAATGCACAAACAGGCAGTGAAGTATCTTCGTCTGTCGTCTATTACCCGCGATGGATGAAAGGGCTATATTGTCAGCCTGCTCAATCTCAATTCAGACATCACCCTCAAGACTATCTGGATGCAATGACCAGTGCGATCCAAGAAGTACTGACCACGGTTTCGCCTGAACTGGCCTCTTCCATCGTTGGTATCGGTGTCGATACCACAGGCTCAACACCAGCCCCAATTGATGAAAACGGAAACATCCTGGCATTGCTACCGGAGTTCGAAAACAACCCAAATGCGATGTTTGTCCTTTGGAAAGATCACACGTCGGTAACTAAGGCGGATCTGATTAACGAGCTTGCCCACTCAGGTGATTTCACCGATTACACCCGTTACATCGGTGGTATTTATTCGTCGGAATGGTTCTGGGCTAAAGCCGCTTGGGTCAGCGAACAAGACGAACAAGTCGCTAAAAGCGCGTACAGCTGGGTAGAACTTTGTGACTGGATTCCAGCGATTCTCGCCGACGCTCAGCATCCACAAAAACTGCGTCGCGGTATTTGTGCTGCCGGACACAAAGCCATGTGGCACGACAGCTGGGGTGGCCTGCCTGACCAAGCGTTTTTGAGCGCGATTTCTCCAACACTGGATGGCATACGCGATCGTATGTTCACAGAAGTATTCACTTCGGACCAAGCCGCTGGTTACTTGTCAAAAGCATGGGCAGAAAAACTGGGCTTGCCAGAAGGCATTGCGATTGCAATTGGCGAGTTTGACTGTCACATGGGCGCGGTGGGTGCCGGTGCCGGTGCCAATGACTTGGTTAAAGTGATTGGTACCTCTACGTGTGACATCTTGATGGTTGAAGCCGATCAGGTTGGCGATCGCACCATTCACGGCATTTGTGGCCAGGTTGAAGGCAGTGCGATGCCAGAGCTACTGGCGCTAGAAGCAGGACAATCTGCATTTGGTGATATGTACGCTTGGTTTAAGAACGTTCTGATGTGGCCATTGCAAGCTTACGCTGAGCGCAATCCAGACTTTGCAAAGACCGCTGACGAAATTGCGTCTGACTTATTGCCAATGCTTTCGCAAGCCGCTGAGCAGCAGGGTATCGACAAATACACACCTGTCGCGATGGACTGGCTCAATGGCCGACGCACACCATACGCCAACCAACGATTAAAAGGTGCTATCAGTGATTTGAACCTTGGCAGTGCTTCACCAGCCATATTCTCTGCACTGGTTGAGTCAACGGCTCACGGTGCCAAAGCGATTGTGGATTGCTTTATCGAGCAAGACGTCAAGGTTGAACGCGTGATTGCCATCGGTGGTATTGCGCAGAAATCCCCGTTCGTGATGCAGATGTGTGCGGATGTGATTGGTCGAGAAATCATCGTGGTTGAGTCGGATCAATGCTGTGCTTTAGGGGCAGCGATATTTGCGGCAGTCGCGGCTGGCGTTTACCCAGGCACCAAAGCAGCACAAGACGTAATGGCAAGCCCTGTTCGTCAAACATACTCACCAAACCCCCAAGTGCAAGCTTTGCGATCAGAGCGCTACGCGACGTATCGTCAACTTGGTCAACACATGGAACAAATGGCAGAGTTCCATCAATCTCAGGAGCGTGAAGATGTCTGAACAAACAACATGGAATGACGTCGACTCATTCGCTGAACGCATGAAAACACTTCGCCATCAGGTGTGGCAGGCGAACATGGATCTTCAGCGTCATAACCTCGTGACCTTCACCTGGGGCAATGTGTCAGGCATCGATCGCGAATCCGGTTTAGTGGTGATTAAGCCAAGTGGCGTCGAATACAGCGAACTCAGTGCGGAAAATATGGTGGTTGTGGATCTGCAAGGCGAAATCATTGAAGGCAATCTTAAACCTTCTTCTGATACCGCGACGCATCTAGAGCTATACCGCCAGTTCCCGTCAATCGGCGGCATCGTGCATACCCACTCGTCTTATGCGACGTCATGGGCGCAAGCGGGCTCAGCGATTCCCGCATTCGGCACCACGCACGCGGACTACTTCTACGGTCATATTCCTTGTGCCCGCGCTTTGACTCAACAAGAGATTGAAAGCGACTACGAGCTGAATACCGGCAAAGTCATCGTTGAAACGATTGGCGCAACTGATCCAATGGCGATTCCCGGAATTTTGGTTCGCGAGCACGCGCCATTTACCTGGGGAACCGACCCACATAACGCCGTACATAACGCCGTGGTGGTGGAAGAAGTGGCAAAAATGGCGTTCCGCACACTCTCTATCAACCCGAGCACGTTACCGATTCCACAGACCTTGCTGGATAAGCACTACTTACGCAAGCACGGTAAAGACGCGTACTACGGTCAAAAATAATCAACAATTGTCGCCTGGCAAGTAGCGAGGCGA
>NZ_CAKLCK010000051.1:0-173198 GCF_921292965.1 Allocatenococcus thiocycli | reverse complement strand
TCAGGTTCAAAGCCCAGAATTGCACGTTGAAACTTTCTTGAGGCATAGTTAGAAACCACCGCATTTGCGATAACCACGATAATTACCATCAGAATTAAGAAAGTTAAGAAAGGCTCGATGCGATCTTGTAACCGCTCGAGCAAATAACCTACCGACACGACCCCAATGACTTGGCCTTTATCGTCAAATATCGCGGCTTTGCCTCGAATGGAGTAACCCAATGAGCCCTTCGCTGTCGATATATATGACTTGCCTTCATCGAGCGCTCGTTGGTTATCACCGCCTTTCATTGGCTTTCCTATCCGCTCATCGATAGGGTGAATCACACGTACCCCATTACGATCGCCAATGACAATAAATGCCGCACCGATAGCTTGAGTCAGCTCGCGAAAACGTTCTTGATAACGTTGTGGATCATCACTCTCAATGATTTCACGCACGATCTCGGAGTTTGCTAAAAACTGAGCGACACCGAGCGCTTTCTCACCCATTTCTTGCTCTTGATTGACTTTCAGGTACGTAACCCCAGCAGCGACAAGGAGCAGCAACTCAATGAGACCAGAAAGTGTCATAATAATGAGCATTCGCTTACGAAAGCTAATGGTGCTCCAACTCATTATTTACTCCTCATCAACACCTTCCAAGCCACATAAGTTAACATTGAGTTAACAGTCAGGCTGTTA
Organism: Allocatenococcus thiocycli; assembly: GCF_921292965.1. Classification (NCBI taxonomy): domain Bacteria; kingdom Pseudomonadati; phylum Pseudomonadota; class Gammaproteobacteria; order Vibrionales; family Vibrionaceae; genus Allocatenococcus; species Allocatenococcus thiocycli. Next base: position 172,515 of record NZ_CAKLCK010000051.1, on the reverse strand, counting down.
TCAGATAGCAAATCTGTGAACAACACAAACAAACAGCAAATTTTGTGCTCAAATAATAGACGGCATGAAAGCGTTAGAGACAATCATTCACCAAAAAATGGGGAATTACCTTATATTCAACAGCATACATAACACTTACTCGAAAACATGAATTCGATCACGCCAATTTAGGCGATTTTTGAAGCGTCCTTAGGTTTTCAAGCGTATAATTTTTAGTCAGGGAGGCCGAACAGAGCCTCTCACTTATAAAGCAGTGAAACCGGAAGTCTATAAAGAGCTCAACATAATTGTCAGTAAATTCGAATAATAAATTCATAAAAAGAAATACTGCGATATGACAAATAGTTAGACACCATCTGAGTACTAAAAAACCATAAACAGAGGTGTATTTATAGTTAGAAGGAACACTTAAAAATGGAACGTGATAATTTTGGAATTTGTCTTAATAAGGCCATGTTGTCAGAAAATATGTATTCAACTTTCACGCATGTCCGTGCTTATGAGAAAAATGGAGGTAGCGCGTCAGAACTTAAAGTGCTGCTGTCATTCCCTCAGATGAGTGGAAAGGATCTATTGAATACAATGTGTGGCTCTCGCCAGTTAGAGTGGAGAGCTGAGTTCCACTGCCCGTACCAAAAATAAAGTTATGCTAAGTTGGCGTCTGGTAAGCATTAACCGGACGCCGTTGTAGCCCGCTTTTCTCGCTTTAACCACTTAACATCGCACGATTATTCCTCTATATTAGAGCTAATACTCTATAACAAAGCAGCCACTATGAAACAAACTGGAAAGTTTTGGGTACTTACTCTCATCAGTAGCTCGATTTCTTTCGCTTGTCATTCCACTCCTATTACCCTAGATAGTGCATGGCAATTGCTATTAGAAAACAACTATTCTCTGAAAGCACAACGCTCGAATGTTGAAAGTTATCAATATCAGGAGAAAGCAACAGGCAACCTTAATTTGCCGCAAGTTTCTCTTGGCGCAAACTACACTCGCTTAGATACCGACATCACCCTTTCTGGCAAACAGATTTTCGACAGCACAGGTGCTGAGATATCGGTTCCGCCTGCCTTTCAAAACATTTTGGGTACGCTAGCGAACACCACGTCGACCATTACTGAGCGTGATATTTTCTCTTCTTCTATTCGCGCGATCTGGCCTATTTTTACTGGCGGTCGTATTTCTGCCGCGCAGACTGCCGCCGAAGGGAAAACTGACGAAGCAAAAAGCCAACTCGCGATGGAACAACAAGCGCGTTTTGAAGATCTGTCGAAGTACTATTTTTCAGTTGTGCTGGCAAAAGAAGTGCTGGCGACTCGCCAAGCAGTAGAAAAAGGGCTGAGAAAACACCGCGACTTCGCGATTAAGCTGGAAGAGCAAGGACAAATTGCCCGAGTGGAACGCTTGCAAGCTGAAGCGTCATTAGATAAAGCCTCGGTTGAAACTCGCAAAGCCTTGAGTGATCTCACCATTGCTGAAGCCGCGTTGGGAAAAATTCTCGCCCAAGAGCAATCTGTTGAGCCAGCAGAAACGTTATTTATCAACACGAGCCTTCCGCCACTCAATGCCTTTATTGAGCAAACATTACACACCTACCCTGGTTTAGCTCTTCTTGATGCTAAAGACAAACAAGCTCGAAGTTTAATCAAAGCGGAAAAAGGCAAGTACTATCCCGAAGTCTTTTTATACGGTGACTACACCTTATATGAAGACGACTCTCTCGCAAGCCAAATGAAACCCGATTGGTTGGTCGGCGTTGGCGTGAGTGTCCCATTGATAGAATCAACTGGCCGAAGTGAAAAGACCAAAGCGGCGCAAAGTATGGTTTCGCAAGTCGACGCTTTGAAATCTCAGGCGAAACAAGACTTATCACTATTGGTTCAGAAAACCTATCTGGAAGCTCAACAAGCGATTGATGAAGTGCAAGGGTTAGGATCCAGTATCGCGCTTGCAAACGAAAATCTGCTTCTGCGTGAAAAAGCGTTTACCCAAGGCCTATCTTCTTCGCTCGATGTTGTTGATGCGCAGCTCTATGTCGCCAATATAGAAACGCAACGTTCGGCAGCGAGATTCCGCTATCTGATCTCTTTGACCAAGTTATTGGCATTAAGTAGCGAAATCGATAGTTTCCAACAATATAAAAACACCGCCTATACCCCAGCTTTACCGTCTAAAGAGGTGCGATAAACCATGGCAGCAAAATCATTAAAACCCATTTTATTATCACTTTGCGCTGTAGGTGTTACCGCTTGGGTTGGCTTTCAGTTTTATAAGGCTTATAGGCCAGAGCCGGTTCGTCTACAAGGCATGATTGAGGCACAGCAATACAGCATTTCCTCAAAGGTGCCGGGTCGTATTGATCAAGTCATGGTCCGTAAAGGGGATGATGTTGAGAAAGGCCAGCTAATTTTCACGCTTCACAGTCCAGAAATAGCGGCAAAATTAGAACAAGCCAAAGCGGGTGAGAAAGCGGCAGATGCCTTGGCCCAAGAGGCGGAAAAAGGGGCTCGTGAGCAGCAGATCCAAGCCGCTAAAGATCAATGGTTAAAAGCGCAAGCCGCCGCGAATCTCATGGAAAAAACCTATAACCGAGTTAATAACCTGTACCGAGATGGTGTCGTTGCTGAACAGAAACGCGACGAGGCATTAACTCAATGGCAGGCAGCTAAATACACAGAAAGCGCGGCTTTCCAAATGTATGAGATGGCGAAAGAAGGCGCTCGCAGTGAAACCAAAGTCGCAGCGGCAGAAAAAGCGCGCATGGCGTCTGGCGCTGTTGCTGAAGTAGAAGCTTACGCGAAAGACACCCAAATACACAGCTGGTTTAATGGCGAAGTGTCTCAGGTTCTACTGCAAAGTGGAGAACTTGCACCACAAGGATTCCCTGTGGTTACGGTTATTGATACACAAGACGCGTGGGCAACGCTGAATGTGCGTGAAGATCTTCTGAAGTATTTCAATGAAGGGGCAACCTTTCAGGCTTACTTACCCGCTTTGGATAAGAAAGTAGAATTTAAAGTCACACATGTTGCGGTAATGGGCGACTTCGCGACTTGGCGTGCAACGGATGCGGCTCAAGGGTTTGATTTACGTACTTTTGAAGTCGAGGCGAGGCCAGTCCAGCAAGAGTCTGACTTGCGTATGGGCATGAGTGTTGTGGTTGAACTCTGAACACGGCCTTAGGTTAACGTTATGACGATTCAGATTTCACAGCGCCATATAGTACGACGCGATAAATGGTTGGCATCCTGCCTTACTTGGGTGCCCATTCTACTTGCTCTGACGATTTGGGGAGTCTTCTCTGCTGGTATCGCGCGCGATTTACCCATCGGTATTGTGGACATGCAGCACTCGCAGCTTTCGCGTAAGCTGATCCAGTCCTTAGATGCGTCTTCGACTTTGTCCGTGGATTACCATTACGCCAGTACCACCGATGCGAAAAATGCCATGATCGAAGGTGACATTTACGCTTATGCCGTGATCCCGCCAAAGTTTGATCAGGACATACTTCAGCACCGTCAGCCTCAGCTGTCTGTTTTCTTCAACAGCCAATATATTCTGGTAGCGAAGTTAATAAACTCGGCCGTTGCACAAGCGCAAGGCTATTTTGATGCTCAGGTGCAATCCATGGGTAATCTCGCCAAAGGCAATACCACTTCGCTTGCCGCTATCGGGCAGGCCGTGCCTGTTTCGACACAAATTACTGCGCTTTTTAATCGCAATACCAACTATGCACAGTTTCTGGTTACGGCTATCGTGCCCGCTATCTGGCAGATTTGTATCGTAGTAAGTACGATTTTAATTTTTGCTGCTCATTTTCGTATTTATGGCGGTAAAAATAGGTTCGAGTTTCTCGGCGAAAAACCTTGCTTACGACTGGCGTCGATTCTAAGCCATTACATTCCAGTATTTATGATACAAGGTGCTCTATACCTCTACTGGTTTTATGCTCTGCTTAACTGGCCAATGGAAGGCAGCGTCGTAGTTATATTACTGGCGCAGCTGGTGACGGTTATCGCCTGTATTATTATGGGTGCTCTGTTTTTCTTTCTGTCTATGGATCCCGCTCGCGCGATGAGTTTCGCTGGTGCGTTTACTGCGCCAAGTTTTGCCTTTATGGGCATTACTTTTCCAGTCACAGACATGAGCACGCTTGCTACGGCTTGGCGCTCGCTATTGCCAATCAGCCATTACATTGAAGTTCAAGTAGGTCAGGCAAGCTACGGCGCGCCAGCGGCTCAATCACTGAGTTCACTTTGGACAATGATCGGTTACACCGTACCGTTGCTACTCACTGCTGCGTTAATCCACAAACACCGAAATGCCACAAGCCTTAATCATAATCAGGAGAGCGCATGACACTCTGGCAACTGATTAAAGCGGAAATTCGCTCAGTTTTTACCAACCCGGTCGTCACACTAACCGTCTTCGGTGGTGTGATATTTTATTCATTCCTATACCCACTGCCCTATACCCAGCAAACCCCACGGGAGCAGCCGATAGCCGTCGTCAATTTAGATGGCAGCCAGACCAGTCTGAAATTGGAGCGTATGGTGGATGCGACACCTCAGGTAAAAATTGTATCCAGATTACATACCATCGAAGACGCCAAACAAGCCTTTTTGAACCGCGATATCACCGGTTTTTTAGTCATTCCTGAGCACTTTTATAAAGACTTGATGTTAGGTAAAAGCCCAACTCTTGTCTATGCCGCTGACGCTTCTTACTTTTTGGTGTACGGCACAGTCGTAGAAGGTTTGGCACAAGCTGGCGGGACGCTAGGTGCGCAGGTAAAAGTCAGTAAGCTGGTGATTGAAGGTGTGCCTTTGAGTATGGCTAGCCACAACTACTCGGCCATAAAGCTTAATATGAAACCGACCTTTAACCCCACCATGGGTTATATCGAATACGTAGTACCTGCGGTGTTCGTTCTGATTCTACAACAAACGTTGATCATGGCGGTTGGATTACAAACGGGATCACAGCGACATGGTCGAGGTTACTGGTCACAAGTTACAACGACCTCATTGTTGTTTGTGCGAACGCTTATCTTTGTCGCGATTTATTTCCTGCTTAGTACGTATTATTTTGGTGCCAGCTTTGAAAGGTTAAGCGTTAATCACATCGCTCAGGCAACTGAACTGCTTTCCTTGCTGGTTCCGTTTCTGTTGAGCTGCTGTGGTTTGGGTTTTTGGCTCGGTTACCTTTTACCACGCAGAGAACTGGTCACCTTAGTCGTATTGGTCAGCTCAATGCCACTTATCTTCCTTGCCGGTTTCATTTGGCCAGTAGAATCCATTCCGGCTCCCCTGCTTTGGGTTGCTGATTTAAGCCCGAGTACTTGGGCGATTAAGGGCTTTCTCGCCTTAAATCAAATGGGCGCAACATGGCAACAAGTGGCTAAACACTGGACTGCCCTTTGGCTGCTAACTGTGTTCTGGGGCGGTATCGCGTATTGGATAGCCAGACGCCACTCAAATCCTGTCGTGACAGAAAGTGTAAGCTAAAGAAGGGATATGCATACGCACACAGGCACACAGCCCGTGTGTTATCGTCCAAACAAGCCGCTTTTCATTGCCGAAATAAACACAGTAAAGCCACAAACAACAAAGGAGCCTAAAAAGGCTCCCTTTGTATCACGTCTTGTTGTGTAATTGACTTACGCAACGTCTTCTATCGACTCAGCATTCTCAACCGGTTCGAAGAACTCATCATGTAGTGCACAAATCGCTCGCTGATACTCTTTATCACCCACAACGAATTGTACATTAACATTTCGTAATGATGAGTGCAGAGCCACTGGCGTAACACCACTATTCATCAGTGCCAATACACCTTTCGCCAAGGTTTTGTTGGTCTCAATCTGAGAACCAATCGCTGAGATCAACGCTACCATACGGCCTTTAATTGATGCTTTCGGGTAACATTTTTCCGCTTTATACAGAACTTTGTTTAAGCTGTCTGCATTACCGCCCAGGTAGTAAGTAATCGAGTTGGCGTTCATCTCTTTACCAACCAATGTCACGTGTGCATCTGAGATGATTTCCATCAGCTCGTAACTCACGTTATCTACTTTACCAACCATCGCTTGGTCAAACAGATGCAACGCAAACACTTTCTGCTTACCCGCGATGATCTCCACTTTGTCTTCCTCTGGACGGTAACCAGAAGAAATCAAAGTACCTTCATGTTCAGGTTCAAATGTGTTTTTAATTTGCAGTTCGATACCACTTTCACGCAAACCCGCTGCTGCGTTAGGGTGGATAGCTTCCATCCCTAAGTTCGCAAGCTGGTCCGCCACATCGTAGTTCGTGCTGCCAATTGGCAATACTTTCTCAGGACCAACAACACGTGGGTCAGCAGAACTTAAGTGATACTCCTTGTGGATTATCGCTAAATTCGCTTTCGTGATCGAAGCAACTCGGCTGAAAGTCATCTCACTGTAGCCTCTGTCATACGTATGCATAAGACCTTCTTTACAATATGCATAACCCGTCACGATAGGTAGTTCTTTTGATACATCGATATCAGCAAAAGCTTCACTGATTGATTCATCAAGACTCTTCGGCTCGGTTGTATCCCAACCTGACAAGTCGACAAACTTAGCGTTAATGCCCATGTTTTTCAGTTTCAACGCGGTGTTATAAGCACTGTGCGCTTCACCAATTGAAGAAAGAAACTCACGGATTTGAGGCAAGTAGTGACGCAGTGAAAACTGGCCGTACTGGCACGTTTCTAAAATATTAGCGATACAGTTTTTCGCTTCTGAAATGCGTGAACGAATAAACTTATCCGCTCGCATTCGATTCATTGGATCGGCGAAAATATTCTCGTTTGTCAGCAACATACGATTCTCTACGTATGCCAACGCTTCTTCCCACGAGTCATCACGCTTAGCAACCAGTTGGTATACGCCCGCTTTACTGGTTTTTTTACATTCTAATAGCGCGTCAGTCATACCACCGTAAGCCGATACAACAAAAACTCGGTTGTATGGTGTCTTGGGACGAAGAATAATATTGTCTAGAACAGCATCAAATGCTGTCATTGAAGTACCGCCGATTTTTTCTACGGTAAAAGTCATGTTAAGCCTTTTTTGATTGGTAACTTAAAAAATAAAGAAGAGAGAATTGAAATGTGAGGTGGAAACCCACCTCACAGTGACTATTTAGTTTTAGTCAACAAGAGGGTACACGCCGTTCTCATCGTGTACTTCCGCACCTGTGATAGGTGGGTTGAATACGCACGCCATTACCATTTCTTTGTTTTTATATGCTCTTAGGTAGTGCTCGTCGTTCTTGTCCAGAATATACAGTGTACCTGGTTTGATTGGATAGGTTTCACCACCTACCACTTCAATCTCGCCTTCACCACTCATACAGAAAACTGACTCTAAGTGGTTTTTGTAGTGGATGTGCGTTTCCGTACCTTCGTAGATAGTTGTGATATGGAAAGAGAAGCCCATCTTGTCGTCTTTCAACAACATACGGACACTTTCCCAAGTATCTGAAACTACACGTCGCTCACTGTTGCGACACTCTTCGAGTGTTCTAACGATCATTATTAATTTTCCTTATTAAGATGCTTGTTTGAAGTGTTTTGCAGCGATAGTTTCTACGGCATTTTCAAAAATGCTTAGTCCTTGATCGAGCTCTGATTCGCTGATAGTTAAAGGACAGAAGAATTTAACCACTTCGTCGTCTGGACCAGCAGTCTCGATGACCATACCGCTGTCAAAACACGATTTAGCAATTTCTGATGCCAGGTCACCACTGTTACACTCGATACCAACCATCATGCCACGACCTTTCTGCTTCACGAACATTTGTGGGAATCGACGTACACAACGCTCAATAACGCTGCTTACACGCTCTGAACACTGCTTGATGTGCGTTTCAAAGTCTTCGTTAGCCCAGTAGATTTCCAGCGCTTTAGCGGCAGTAATAAATGCGTGGTTGTTGCCACGGAATGTACCGTTGTGCTCACCTGGTTTCCATTGGTCAAGCTCTGGTTTCAGAAGCACAACCGCCATTGGTAAACCGTAACCACCAATAGATTTCGACAAGGTTACGATATCTGGCTGAATGCCTGCTGGCTCAAAACTAAAGAACGTACCCGTACGTCCACAACCAGCCTGAATATCATCGACAATCATAAGAATGTCGTTTGCTTTACAAATTTTGCTTAGACGTTGTAACCACTCGTTTGAAGCGACATTCAAGCCACCCTCACCCTGTACTGTTTCAAGAAGTACAGCGGCAGGCTTGTCCATGCCCGCTGAGTTGTCGTTAAGCATGGTTTCGAATAGAGCCAAACCATCCACGCCTGCGTAACCTTCGAAAGGAATACGAGACACGTTGTGAAGGCTAGAACCATTGCCTTGTCTATGATGCTGGTTACCCGTTGCCGCCAATGCGCCTGCTGTACAGCCGTGGAAACCATTGGTGAAAGCGACGATGCTGCTGCGGCCCGTTACTTTTTTAGCCAGCTTAAGTGCTGCCTCAACGGCGTTAGTACCAGTAGGCCCAGTGAACTGAACTTTGTAGTCCAATTTTCTTGGCTTAAGAATGTAGTTGTCCAGCGCTTCAAGAAACGTTGCTTTCGCTTCTGAGTGCATGTCTAGACCATGTGTAATACCGTCCATTTCAATGTACTCAAGTAATGCTTGCTTAAGTACAGGGTTGTTATGGCCGTAATTTAGAGATCCCGCTCCAGCAAGGAAGTCTAAATAGCGTTCGCCCTGTTCTGTTTCCAGCCAGCAGCCTTTCGCTTTACGAAATACGACTGGAAAGTTGTTTGAATATGAGCGTACGTTGGATTCCTGCTTTTTGAAAATATCCATGATAAGACCGTTTTTTAATTCCTATAGTTAGAGGATTATTTTAGGGGAATTCGATACAAGTACTCTGTATCGTGTTTGCCTTTAAAGTGGGCTTCTTCATCCAAAAATGTGCTTACTTGGCCAGAATTGCCGTTCATCGCATCTAACTTTTTGAATAATGCCCAAGAGGCTTTGTTGTCTTCCGTGATAGTCGTTTCTACCATTTTCACGCTACTCAGACCTTCTCTGGTAAGAAGTTCTTTTAACATGCGAAACGCTAAACCGTGACCTCTGTAACGAGGTGAAACTGCAACCTGCCAGACAAATAACACTTCTGGTTCATCTGGTTTCTGATAGCCCGATATGAAACCGGCGATATCTTTATTGCTTTCAACCAGAATACTGGTTTTACTAAAATGTGTTGACTGAAGGAAATTGCAATAAGAAGAATTCATATCTAACGGTGGACAGTCTGCAATTAAGCTGTAGATGTCGTCACCATCAGAGATCTTAGGTTCACGAAAAATCCATTTGTTTCTTGTTTCCTCTTCAATTTCTGGATAGAGGACCCAAGGTGCTGATGTGATCATGTGAAAATTCATATCCTTTGAGGTCTAATTAATTTCGCTATTATTATGGGCATCTCTCGCCACCAAAAATCAAATATTCGTGGATTATAACCGCATTTATGTGACTTAAATCACACTTTATGGCTAATTAACCATATATTAAAATATTTGATTTCTAATCTTCTCCGGAAGCTGTTAATAGCGCGGAGAAGCATAAATTAGCAAATATAATTTTGCACATGCCCTACTTTTCGAGAGAACATAAAGCCTGCCAATGAATTAAGGCGTGCTTTTTGACCCCTTCAACGCAAAAAAGCAATCAAACTCATTTCTTGCTGAGCAATTAATCCAAGATTTCAAACAATTTCCCTAACGAATGCATCTCAACTCTGACCTCCACACCAGTCATTCGGCATCTAAACATTTGACCTCTAAATTTAAGGTCAGGGTGATAGATCTTAAAAACTGGTTGAGATGTAGACACAATATCTACATGAAAATGTCTCATAAACTTCAAAATTAATTTACGCTTGGGTTAAGGGCCAAACAAAAGGCAAAATAAACACATTAACACTATGTTTTTAAAGAACATAATAACCCAAAGCGCGTTACTAGCAATAAGCTCAATACAGTTGGAGCAAAAATCACATTTTCACCTAGTTCGTTGATATTTTTTCAAAAATTAATTAGAGTACAAAACGTTAGATGCAAAAAAGGACGATTACATGGACCCCATACTGGAAGTTAAGGGACTTTATAAAGTGTTTGGTGAAAACCCAGAGCGTGCTTTCTCACTCATCGACAAAGGTGTCGATAAAGACAATATCTTTGAGCAGACTGGTTTAACTGTCGGTGTAAACGATGTTTCTCTTTCCATCAACGAAGGCGAGATTTTCGTAATCATGGGTCTTTCTGGCTCAGGTAAATCCACTCTTGTCCGCCTTCTAAATAGATTGATTGAACCAACCAGAGGGAGTGTCTACCTAAAAGGTGAAGATATCGCCCACATCTCTGAAGACGAACTAAGAGAAGTCCGTCGTAATAACATCTCAATGGTTTTCCAAAGCTTCGCACTGATGCCACATATGACGGTGATTGAAAACGCCGCCTTTGGTCTTGAGCTGTCCGGAGTTAATGTAGAGAAAAGACGAGCCAGCGCTCTGTCTGCGCTAGAGCGCGTAGGGTTAGATACTTACGCTGAGTCATTTCCGGATGAACTGTCAGGCGGTATGAAGCAACGTGTAGGCTTAGCAAGAGCACTTGCCTGTGACCCTGACATTCTTCTGATGGACGAAGCATTCTCTGCCCTCGACCCGCTTATTCGAACTGAAATGCAAGACGAGCTTATCCGTTTACAGAATGACGATAAGCGAACAATCGTGTTCATTTCTCACGATCTTGACGAAGCGATGCGAATCGGTGACAGAATTGCGATCATGCAAAATGGTGCGGTTGTTCAAGTTGGTACACCGGATGAAATCCTTCACAACCCCGCTAACGACTATGTAGAAGCCTTCTTCCGCGGCGTAAACATAGCCAGTGTTTTGACGGTTAAAGATATCGCTCGTAAAAAGCCAGCAGCCGTGTTTAAAAAATCGGATAACGACGGTCCGGGATCTGCAATGCAGATACTCATGGACCATGATCGTGAATACGGTATTGTCATCGACAAATCCAGCCGCTACTCCGGCATTGTTTCGCTCGAGTCATTACGCTCAGCGCACAAAGAAAATCGCTCCTTAGCCAGCGCACAGTTAGAGAACGATGTCACCCTCCAACCACACCAGTCGATTAACGATATTTTAGGCGTGGTTGCTGACGTTCCTTATGCTGTACCCGTTGTCGATGAACAAGGGACTTACTTTGGCGTTGTGACGAAATCACGTCTTCTGCAAACACTAGACAAGGAGTAAGGCAATGTCATCAGAAGAAACAAATAACGATCCGTGGGCTCAGCCAGCTCCTGCGCAAGATGATCCCTGGGGTCAAACCTCGGACGCAGCCACCAGCAATGACTGGCTCAGCTCAGAAACAGTTGAACATGCACCTTTTGATATCATGCACCCATTTAAGGAACCAGTACTTCCCCTCGATGACTGGGTAGAAACAGGGTTAAACTGGTTAGTGGATCACGGCCGTCCGGTTTTTCAGGCGATTCGAGTTCCAATCGACTTTATTCTGACCTCATTTGAAACCACACTTGTGTCAACGCCAGCACCAATTATGGTACTGGTTCTGTTTCTACTCGCGTGGCAATTCTCAAACTTCAAACTGGGCGTCTCGACCGCGCTATCCCTCATTTTCATTGGATTGATTGGCGCATGGTCTCAAGCGATGACCACACTGTCACTGGTCTTAACAGCCGTGTTTTTCTGTCTGTTGATCGGGCTACCTTTAGGGATATGGCTTGCAAGAAGTGACACCGCGGCAAAATTTGTCAGGCCGATCTTAGATGCCATGCAAACGACACCTGCGTTCGTTTATCTGGTACCTATCGTTATGCTGTTTGGTATCGGTAATGTTCCTGGTGTTGTGGTTACGATTATTTTCGCACTTCCGCCCGTTGTTCGTTTGACCATTCTGGGTATTCAACAAGTACCAGAAGAACTGATCGAAGCTGGTCATTCGTTCGGCGCAAGCAAAAAACAAATGCTTTATCGCATCCAATTACCTTTGGCACTCCCAACCATCATGGCGGGTGTAAACCAAACTCTGATGCTTTCGCTCTCTATGGTGGTTATCGCCTCCATGATCGCTGTCGGAGGCTTGGGCCAAATGGTACTACGTGGTATCGGGCGACTTGATATGGGCCTCGCAGCCGTTGGTGGTATCGGGATCGTAATCCTTGCGATTCTTTTGGACCGAATCACTCAGGTATTAGGCGTAAACGCAGGTAATACCAAACTGCGCTGGTATCACACGGGTCCTGTTTCATACCTGTTAAAACTGAAAACGAACCAAGACGACGAAAAACTTAGGAGAAAAACGAATGAATAGTTCATGGAAGACAACCCTTTCTATTGGGGCACTAAGTACCATTGCTTTTTCGACAAGTGGTATTGCAGCCGATCTACCAGGTGAAGGTGTGACTGTTCAACCAGTACAGTCAACCGTAGCAGAAGAGACGTTTCAAACATTAATCGTAAATCGTGCGTTGGAAGAACTTGGCTACGACGTTCAGCCAACCAAAGAAGTAGACTACAATGTTGGCTACACTTCCATTGCTAAAGGCGACGCGACGTTTCTAGCCGTTGGCTGGTTCCCTCTTCACGCCGACAAATACACCATGTCTGGTGGTGACGACAAGTTCTATCGCAAAGGCCAGTACGTTAGCGGCGCGGCCCAAGGCTACTTGATCGACAAGAAAACCGCAGAGAAATATGGCATTACCAATATTGGCCAATTGAAAGATCCAAAACTGGCGAAACTGTTTGATGCCAACGGTGACGGTAAAGCCGATTTAACTGGCTGTAACCCAGGTTGGGGTTGTGAAATGGTGGTTGAACACCAGATGGATGCTTTCAAACTTCGTGACACCGTCACGCATAACCAAGGTAACTATGCCGCGATCATCGCAGACACCATTTCCCGCTACAAGAAAGGCGACCCAATCCTTTACTACACGTGGACGCCATACTGGGTAAGTGGTGTTTTGGTTCCGGGTAAAGACGTCGTTTGGTTAGAAGTACCATTCTCTTCACTACCTGGTGAGCGTAACGATATCGACACTACCCTGCCAAACGGTAAGAACTACGGTTTCGAAATGAACTCTATGCGCATCGTTGCGAATAAAGAGTTTACTGAGAAAAACCCAGCGGCGGCTAAGCTGTTTGAAATCATGAAGCTCAACATTAATGACGTAAGTGCACAAAACATGATGATGAGCCAAGGTAAAAACAGTACTGCGGATATCGAGTCTCATGTTAACGGCTGGATTAAAGCGCACCAAAAAATGTTCGATGGCTGGGTAGCCGAAGCTAAGAAAGCGGCGATGTAAACCATTAGATAACGACTTTTAGAGTGCTATGTAACAGCACAAATCACGATGATAAGAGCCATTGGTTGATCCAACTGGCTCTTATTTTTTGACCTTTCCAGCCTAAACATGCCACTCCCTACGTCTTCTAAGCTACTGAAACTGCATTTGTAAGATAAAATTCAGTTAAATTTCATTCCTTAAGAGTTTCTTAAGTTTCGCGTTTTATTTTGTTGGTGACTAAACAACAAATGGAAGCGCTAATGAAAAAACATGAACAGACTTCTATTCAGGGTTTTACTTTAGACATCGTAAGCCCTACTCATCCTCTTTGGCATGATGTGATCGAGCATGTTTCTCTGCGTTATCAAGAAGCATTTTTTGCCGAACTTAAAGTTTTCATGCCTGCGTATTTAACGCTCATCGATAACGACAATATTATTTCAGTTTGTGGGTTTCGTATTGCAGAGCAAGAGCCTCTGTTTCTCGAACAATATTTAGAAGACGAAGCGCAAAACCTTGTCTCAACCGTTTTTCAGTGTGACGTAAAACGATCCAACCTGGTTGAGTTTGGACACCTTGCCTCATTTGCGAAAGGCATGTCTGCCCTGCACTTTTACCTGATCGCTCAAATGCTGGTCGATCTTGGCTTTGAGTGGTGCATTTTTACCGCAACGGATCCTCTTCACGCCATGATGGCTCGTCTTGGATTAGAACCACAAACCCTTGCTCAAGCCGATCCAAACAAGGTTCCGGATTCACTGTCGACTTGGGGGTCTTACTACGATCATCAACCGCGTGTGCTCGCTGGAAACCTGGTCAAAGGGTTAGAGCGTCTTCGTTTAGTTCACGAACGCAAAAGCAAACAAGCGTAGGTAAAATATGAATATTCTTTTCGATACTCTTAACCAGTGGGCTAATACAAAACCCAATCAAATTGCACTTGTTGGTACCGATGAACAGGGACAAAGCGTTCAATTTACGTATGCTGAACTGGTGGAGGAAATAGAACAGACCGCTGAAGCGCTGAAGGCTCTGAATATAGAAGCACTAGCGCTACGTGCTGAAAACAGCGTGAACTGGGCAATTATCGATTTGGCGGCAATGGCAGCGAATATCGTCGTTGTCCCTATTCCTACTTTTTTTTCTAACGCACAAGTGGCGCACACGTTAAAAGAGTCTCGAGTAGACGCGCTGATTGGCGACTGGAAAGAAGTTTTACTTCCGGCATCTATCGAGCCTCAAGCGAACCAGAATGCTAGCACCAAAGTCGCTGGCTTGAATGTCTTACGCATAGCCGTTAAAGGCTCCACTTCTTATCTGGCAGGCACGGGGAAAATCACCTTCACCTCGGGTTCAACAGGTCAGCCAAAAGGTGTCTGTTTAAGTAATGAACATCTCTGTGAAGTGGCTCAATCGCTAGCAGAAAGTGTTGACGGTTTAGCCAAATCACATTTGGTTTTACTTCCCCTATCGACATTGCTGGAAAACATCACAGGGATTTATGTACCACTTTTATTGGGCGCGACTTCCTATATTCTGCCTGGCGAAAAAACCGGGTTGTTGGGCTCCAGTCAGTTCGACGCGGGGTTATTTGCAAAAGTGTTAGCGAAGATTAAGCCAGACAGCTTAGTACTCACTCCTGCGCTGTTGCTCGCACTTATCCATATTGTCAGACAGCAGCCAGATCTTGCTGCTTCGCTGAAATTTGTCGCCGTTGGAGGCGCAAGAGTGTCGTCATCTCTGATTAACGCGGCTCACGCGCTGAACATTCCCGCATTTGAAGGCTACGGTTTATCGGAATGTGGCTCGGTCGTTTGTTTAAACACGCCTTTGTCTTTCAAAGCTGGGACGTGTGGAAAACCACTGCCGCATACACAAATTCGTATCGCAGAAGATGGTGAACTGCATGTAAAGGGCAACATCGCACTGGGCTATTTGAATGAGCCTTTTAGTCAAGAATGGCTAGCAACGGGCGACTTAGCGCAGCTCGATGAACAAGGGTTTGTCACCTTATCGGGTCGCAAGAAAAACCTTATCGTCACCGCTTATGGACGAAATGTGTCACCTGAGTGGATTGAATCTGAAGCATTGGCATTTCTGCCTAATGTTCCGCTCATTGTCACAGGTGACGGACGGCTTGACTTGTGCGCCATTGTCGCCACCAGCGATAACCTGGTAGAAAAAATTTCCGCATTAAATAGCACACTGCCTGATTACGCGCGAATCCAAACTTTGCTGGTCATCAAAAATCCTCGAGCCATCGCAAGTTGGTACACCGAAAACGGCAAACTTAAACGCAGTGAAATCGAACACAGTGTTAATCAACTAATCACAAATACGAATCCAGAATTCATGCTGCAAGGTCAAAAGGTTCAAAAACTTGACCTGCCTTTACCGCAGCCCATCGCATCTTAAGGAGAAGGTTATGACCCTTTTTTTCGAACAACTAAAACAACAAACTTCAGCAGCTCAACAAGTTATGCTTAGCGCACCAGTAATTGGTGACGTGCAACAAGGTCAAATTTCTAAGCAGATGTATATCGCCTTTCTTACCCAGGCTTATCATCACGTTAAACACACCGTGCCACTGCTGATGGCTTGTGGAGGCAGACTATCTTCTGAATATGAATGGGTTCGTGAAGCCATTGCTGAATATATTGAGGAAGAGAAAGGCCACCAAGAATGGATTCTCAATGATATCCAAGCCTGTGGCGGTAACGCTGACGCTGTGCGTAACAATCAGGACGAAGGCCGAGTCGGACAAGCAATCGAATTGATGGTGTCTTACCTCTACCACAATATCGATCGAAATAACCCGTTAGCCCTCTTTGGCATGGTTTGGGTTCTTGAGGGTACAAGTGTTGGCATCGGCGGGCAAATGGCAGAAAAAATCCAGTCTGTGCTGGGCCTTCCTCCTTCTGCAATGACCTATCTCGTTTCTCATAGCGTGTTGGATCAGGACCACCTGCAGTTTTTCGAGTCATTGATGAACAAAATCACCAAAGAGGAAGATCAGCAAGTCATCATCGACTCAGCAAACATGGTGTTTTCTCTTTATGGCCAGATGCTTCGAGCATTGCCATCTTACTCGAATCAGCAAGCCGCGTGAGGTAAATAATGAACATCAAAGACAGTAAAATTCTACTCACTGGCGCAACAGGCGGGATTGGTCAGTCTATTGCGACCGAGTTAGCCAATCGCGGTGCGACATTGATTTTAGTTGGAAGAAATGAAGAAAAGCTGATCGCGCTTAAAGCTTCGCTAGTCAATCCAGAATCCCACGACGTGTTAGTCGCAGACATTACCACTACCGATGGACTGAATGCCGTACGTGAACTAGCCCGACAAAAACAAAAGGTGGATGCGTTAATCAATAACGCCGGATGTAACGACTTCTCTTTATTAAGTCAAAAACGTCCGACACAGATTGAAGCGGATATTCAACTCAACTTGGTCGCACCCATGCTGCTTTGTCAGTCTGCACTATCCTGGCTGAAGCAACCAGGCGTTATCCTAAACATTGGTTCCACATTCGGATCCATTGGTTATCCAGGTTATACCTCCTATTGCGCGGCAAAAGCGGGCCTGCACCGTTTCACTGAAGCGCTGGATCGTGAATTGTTTGCGACTGGAATTCGGGCTTTGTACCTAGCGCCTAGAGCCACCGAGACATCATTAAACAGCGACACCGTTAATGAACTGAACCAGAAACTAGGGAACAAAACCGATTCACCACAGGTGGTCGCCGAACATGTCGTCACCATGCTGGAAAAAGAGATTTCAGCCAAATGGATCGGCTGGCCTGAAAAGCTTTTTGCACGCATTAATCAACTGTTGCCAAACATCGTGTCATCCGCGATTAGAAAACAGCAAGACACCATCCATCAATATGTAAACCGCGCCAGCCATTAAGAAGGACAGAAACGATGAATACTAAAAAACTACTATGCACTTTAACTGCGTGTTCAGCGTTAGCTTCAACCGTAGCGTTGGCAGGAAACACCCCACTCCAAGATGTGCAAAAGAAATGGGCAGAATGTCAGTACAGTACACCTAGCGGTGATGAAAAGGAAAATTGCTTTAATCGCGCAATTGCAAAAACCAGCATTTACTTAGACAGAGAACCGGGCAACCCAGAGCTGACGGTTTGGCTGGCTATCAATAAAGCGTCTCTTGCGGGAGCTAAAGGTGGATTGGGTGCACTGTCTCTAGCGAAAGAAGCGAAGTCTCTGCTTGAACAAGTCATTAAAACTTCACCACAAACTCTTGATGGATCAGCTTACACCAGCCTGGGTTCGCTGTATTATAAAGTTCCGGGGTGGCCAATTGGGTTTGGTGATGACGATAAAGCTGAACAAATGTTGAAAAAAGCTTTAGAGATCAACCCAAACGGCATCGATCCTAACTATTTTTATGGTGATTTCCTTGCTGAGGAAGGAAGAGATCAAGAAGCGAAAGTATATCTGACTCACGCAATGCAAGCCTCTCCTCGCCCTGACCGCCCTTTAGCTGATAAAGGCAGAAGACAAGAAATCGAAGCAACGCTAGGGAGACTAAAATAATTTATGCGCTTATTGCTGGTAGAAGATGACAAACTACTCGGCCAATCCATGGTGACTTCACTTAGTCGCCATGGATACACCGTCGACTGGTTAGAAAAAGGGGCGGGTGTGACTAGCGCACTTAAAACTGAAGCGTTTACTGCCGTGATTTTAGACCTCACTTTACCTGATATTGATGGATTAGAGGTGCTACGTAACATTCGAAAAGGCGGATTTAAACTACCAGTCATGATACTCACGGCACGAGATGATATCCGCGATCGTGTTCAGGGCCTGGATAGTGGCGCGGATGATTACCTGGGCAAACCATTTGCGCTGGAAGAACTGCTTGCGCGGTTGCGCGTGGTCATTCGACGTCAATCAGGCAGCGCCGATGAGCTTATTCAAGTTGGATTGTTATCCCTGTCATTATCTGAACAGAACATTCGTTATGACGGCGTGCCTCTCAAACTGACCCGCAATGAGTTTAAAATTCTAACGAGTTTGATCACCAACGCTGGTCGGGTACAAAGTAAAGAGCAGCTGCAACAATCTCTGCATGGCTGGGATGAAGGCGCAAGTGACAACGCGATAGAAGTACACATACACAACTTACGTAAAAAAGCGCCAAACGTAGCGATTAAAAACATTCGTGGTGTGGGGTACATTCTTGAAAAATAACAAGCCCTACTCTTTAAAACGTAAGCTTACCGTCTCTGTTGGCTTGCTGGTCTCGACCTTACTCCTGATATCACTTTATTTCAGTTTTGAATCCGCCAAGCATGAAGTGGAAGAGGTTTATGACGCAAGGCTTGGACAATCCGCGAAACTGATGTTTCTCACCCTTTCTGTATCGAAAGAAGAGAGCACACTTGCCAATCATAAAGAGTTGTTCCAGCAATGGATGCAAAATATCAAGCAGTTAGCAAAAGCCGATGGTGATGAAGCAACCAAGTTCGGCCACCCCTACGAACAAAACCTCGTGTTTCAGTTTTTCAGGAACGATGAACTCATTTGGAGTTCGTCCCCCAGCCTGCCTCCGCTTTCGTCTTCATCAAATAACAACGGCTACTTTGACATTAAAGTAAACAGCACAGCGTGGAGAACCTTCCAACTCTCCTTCCCTCATACCACCCATAACAATGAATATGTCGTGGTAGCTGAGAAACAAAAAATCAGACAAGAGATCATTCGTGAAATTGCTCTGTCGACATTGATTGAACAGATCTTGCTGATCCCAACATTATTGCTTTTGTTGATTTGGTTGATTCAACGCTACTTTCGCCCCATCAATGAGCTTCGTAGTGCCATCACACAAAGAAATGTACATCGATTAGATCGAATTCACGTAACGGACCACACGGTAGAACTAGACCCTTTGGTAAATGCGCTAAACTCCCTGCTGTCTGAGCTGGAACAGGCATGGCAACGTGAAAAACGCTTTACTCGCGCCGCCGCTCACGAGCTGAAAACGCCGCTCACTATACTCCGCTTAAACGCTGAAAATGCGCTTCAGAGTAATGATCCGGAACAGCTGCGTGGTGATCTGGAAAACATCCTAAAAGGCATAGAACGAACCGACCGGCTTATTCATCAGCTTCTCACTTTAGCCAAAGTAGACAGTCTCTCGGAACGTGTATTTAACACTATTGAGCTTACTCCTCTGCTACAAACGGTGGTCGCCGATTTGGCTCCGCTGGCATTGAGACAAGAGCAAGACATCAGCCTCTCCTCTCTGGATGTTCAGGTGTCCGGAGATCCGATGTTGCTCGGTGTCCTGTTCCGCAACCTGATAGATAACGCCATTCGATATTCCGGTGCGAATAGCGAAATTCAGGTGCAAGTGGCCCAGAATAAGAATGCCATCAAAGTGTCTGTGTCGGATACAGGGCCAGAAATTCCACAAGAAACTCGTGAGAGAATTTTTGAGCAATTTTATCGTGGTCACTCAGAAACCGGCGATGGTGCTGGTCTCGGTATGTCAATTTGCAAAGACATTGCATTACTGCACAATGCCACGATTGAGATTGCGCCTAGGGAAAACGGGATGAATACGTTCGTGATCGCATTCCCCAATACCTAACAAACGAACCAACCGCGCCAAGTTGCGCATAGCTTGCGCGGTTATTGACCCTACTATCAGTGAGGTTCGTCTCATTCCTTAACAAAAACTCAGATACTTCTCCTTTCACATATAGATTACGGTTATGTTTCACGTTTATTTCACAAAACGTGTGGTAGAAACACCGTCGCACAACTTTTAAATCTACCAAATAAGTAAATATGAGAAGTACTTTTAATAGACCCGTTTTTGGGCCACTACAGCCAATTGCTGTTTTTTCCTTGTTTTCACTCGCTTTCTTATCACTTTCACGAATTCTGTTACTCTTTTGGCAATCAGACCGAATCGAATCATTTCAAGATCTCATTTATATTCTTGGCCAAGGCGTTCGCGTCGATTTCGCTACATTGTGTTGGTTATTTATTCTCCCTGCTCTGCTGTCTGCACTGCTGCCTTTGAAGGGCAAAATAGGCAGTGGCTGGAAGTGGATACTGCGCCTGTGGATGGTCGCTGGCCTATGGATTCTGGTCTACATGGAATTGGCAACCGCTCCGTTTATTCAGGAGTATGACCTGCGCCCTAACCGCCTGTTCATCGAGTACTTAATTTATCCTAAAGAAGTCATGAGCATGCTCTGGACAGGTTATAAGCTAGAGCTGTTCATTGGTGCCGCTGGTACGGCTATTACTCTTATTTTAGGTTGGAAATGGAGTAAAAAGCTGACTGATTCTGCACAGCAGATCCACTGGAAGTGGCGTCCTTTGTTGGCGATTTTGGTTGTACTGATTGGTGTCGCAGGCGCGCGCTCTTCTTTGGGTCACCGTCCTCTTAACCCAGCGATGGTAGCCTTCTCTAGCGACCCTCTATTGAACGACCTGACCCTCAACTCTTCATACTCTCTGTTGTTTGCCGTCAATAACATGAAATCGGAAAAGAGTGCTGAGCAGTTCTACGGCAAGATGGATAGCCAAAAAATGTTGGAGATCGTTCGCGAATCGTCGAAGAAGTCGGATTTTAACCCTGAACTCTTGCCAACAATGAATCACAACTCTGCGACTTACAAAGGAAAACCTAAAAATTTAGTTATCCTTTTGCAAGAAAGTTTAGGTACGCAGTTTGTGGGCTCTTTAGGTGGCCTGCCATTAACACCAAATCTGGACAAATTAACAGAGGAAGGCTGGTTATTTACCCAAATGTACGCCACGGGTACACGATCAGTACGAGGCATTGAAGCGGTAACGACTGGTTTTCCGCCATCCCCTTCACGTTCGGTTGTGAAACTGAGCAAAAGCCAAACCGGCTTCTTTACCATTGCTGATTTGTTGAAAAATCAAGGTTATCACACACAGTTTATCTATGGCGGTGAGGCAAACTTCGACAACATGAAGACCTTCTTCTTTGGGAATGGTTTTGAACAAATTGTTGAAGAAAAAGATTACCGAAACCCGGGCTTCGTTGGATCATGGGGCGTAAGTGACGAAGACCTTTATAACAAAGCGGATGAAGAGTTCGAACGCCTGTCTAAGAATGACAAACCATTTTTCAGCTTAGTGTTCACATCAAGTAACCACAGCCCGTACGAATACCCTCAAGGTAAAATTGAGAAGTATGATGAGAACTACATGACGCGTAACAATGCCGTGAAGTATTCAGATTACGCGCTTGGCACCTTCTTTGAAAAAGCAAAGAAATCTGGCTACTGGGATGACACCATATTTATCGTGATTGCCGACCATGATGCTCGTGTATCAGGCGCTAACTTAGTGCCGGTCAAACACTTCCACATCCCTGCATTGATCATCGGTAAAGGGATTGAGCCTCGCAAAGACGATCGGATTTCTAACAACATCGACATGCCACCAACACTGCTTTCGCTGATTGGCGTTGATGCCAAAAGCCCGATGATTGGACGCGATCTGACCAAGCCGTTAGCACGAGAAGACGAACGCGCTATGATGCAGTACGACAAAAACTTTGGTTACTTAACGCGTGATAACTTGGTCGTGTTCTCTCCTGGAGAAAAAGTGACCACTTTGTCATACGACTTTGAAAACAAAACAATGCAACCTTTGGATGTTGAAGAAGCCATTGTTGAAAGAGCGAAAGCCAATGCGCTATTTGCTTCAAAAGCTTATAAACATGATTGGTACTCATCTCAATAAGAAGAAGATTTGGGGTTAACACTGATTAAAAGAGGAGCCATTTGAGCTCCTCTTTCTACATGTAAAAGACCCTTAGCTTTTCGACATCGAGTGTAAAGTTCGTAGCAGAAAAACCACATTTTTAGCCCTTAACCTCAAAATGAATTATTATTCACCAAAAAAGACTAAAAATATCATTTTAATTTCCATTCAACCATTCCCATTGGGACTTCAATAAATTAGACTCAAGTGAAAACCAACAGCTGTGTAGAAGACAAAAAAGGAATGGCAATGAGCTCAAGTATGATCCTTAGCGAGTCCCTAATCGAAAGCGGACGAGATATCCCACTAACTGAACTCCTGTACGCAAAACGCGTGCTTGATAACTACATGGCAGTGGCGAAGGATAGTAGTCCTCTTGAACTGCTGGCGGAAATGAAAGCAGCGGCACAACAAGTTGAATATTTCAAAACCGTTGATAACCCGTGTGAAGCTCGTAACGTCATCAGCGGTATGATCGATGAAATTGCCAAGGCGACAACGTTCGCTGAATTCAAAACATTCGCGGGTAAACCTTCCCTGGCGTTAAACGAATTAATCGAAGATCGTGCGCAATTGATTAAACGCGAAAGAGAGCTACTGCTGGCGTCTGGCTACGACGCGTCACGTATTTAGCTTCTAAAGAGTACGAAAAAAGGAGCACGTATTGGTGCTCCTTTTTGTTTATGCTTATATGAAGTGATAGTCAGACTAATTAGAGCCCCATGTCTTCACTCATTTCTTTGATCTGCTTTAAATCCATTTTGTGGACTTCAATCAGCTGATCAACCTGACTTAAGCGTGATGTAGCTTCGTCATGTTTGTTACACACATCAGATTTCACGTCCCAAGACTTGCCTTCTAAGTACACATCGCACTCTTTCTTCAGCTTACTAATTTTCGGCAGTAAACTTTCACGCTCTTTTTCTAAAGATTCTAATTCTTGTGAGACTTTAAGCTCTTTCTGGAAAACTTCGCGCGAACGTTCCAGCATTGTCGCTTGTATTCCACTCTGGCGAGTCAGTTTTTCGTTCTCTGATTTAGTGGTACTAATCTTGTCGTTCTGTTGCTTAACCTGAGATTCAAGAGACAAGTTTACCTTCTCGACTTCGGTAAGTTGTGACTGTAGCGCTTTCAGCTCTTTTTGATGCTCCGCTTCTTTTGCCGCAAGAAGAGCCGCGACTTTGTCCTCGACTTCTTTTTCTAAGCCCGCTTCGCGAACTTGCACTTGCGATACCAGCGCAGTTTTGTCCTGAGCAAGTACCTGATATTTCTCTTCTAAACTTTGATACGCCGATTCCCATTTGTTCGCAGTTAAAATGGAGCCGACTAAGCCACCCAAGGCAATGCCCAAGACCGCTGCAATTGCGATATAAATTTGAGTACGTTTGTCACGCTGCTCAATCACAACCACGTCTTCATGTTCTTCAATGTTATTCTGAGAACTCACCGTATATTACTCCAAGGAATCTTGTTATTTTGCTAGCGAATCAGTTCCGCGACCATTATCGATGCGGTGTAAATCAGGAATGCGCCTATCAAAATAATGATGGTCGCTTTTTGGACTTTTTCATTGGTTCGATAACGAAATAGCACGAATGCAAACACGATCAAAACCACTATGGCTAACAATCTGGTCATACAGCCTCCTTGTCCGATTGTGACATCGCCTATATCCACAGACAGTTTCACAAAAGTTTATTGTAACCTATTTCTATATTCCTCAACGTCAACATAGCGTAGATTTTAAGGTGAGTGCGGGTGTTTTGATCAATTTTGTGCTCTTAATTGAACTACTTACCTAGAGTCACAGAATAACTATTACCTGACGCTATGGAACATCTGGTCGACATTACGCTGCAAAATAGTGAAGTTTATACGATGTATAGCGCAAAACGATTAGCTAGCCATGATTAAGCACGCTCTTGGCAAATAATTATTTGAAAAATAAATCCGCATTGGGTGCTCAAAGTCAGTCGAGATGCATGAAAAAGTTTTCGGAACATTTATCGAGCGTGAGTTCTATTGGCAGATCCACTGTTGAGTGACGACCCTTTTTCTTCGATTCATTAATAAAAACGCCCGCTAATTTGCGGGCGTTTACACAGCTTAAAGGTAATTACCTTTTCAAGGTGATTGGATGCGATTCCCAAGTTTCAATGTCTGGTGACATGTCGTTTTCACCAAGTAACTTATGGAATTCCAACTTGATTACGTATTCTCCCGCTGGAGCATCGGTGCCATCTGCGAGTTTACCATCCCAGATACCGAACTCTAGACCAGTACCAGCACCACTAGTACGCACCATATACTGAACATCTTCCATCGTCACGCCTTCAGGCATGTTGCGCCAACCCAGAGGAGCAATAACCTTACCTTTGTTGTTTAGCACTTGTGCTCTAAATTTTCGCAACATAGGGAAGGCTTGTGATATCCCCATAAACACCGTATCGTCTTTTGCACTGTCGTTAGTAAAGTCTAAAGTGACAGGGACACCAGGGCCATATGATGGACCACAAGAGCCTGCAATTTCAGTTTGGTTACAACATGGAGATTGGTTCCAAACAGGGCCACTACAATTCGGAGTTGCTTCTGGACGAGTAAAGAATGAGCTCATGCTTGGGTTAATATCGGTCAATGTCTGATTTTCTACAGGTAAGGCGTGATAGTCACCTTTTAAGCCTAAATAAGGAACACGAATGATTTGACCTGTTTCAATCGCATCAAATACGATCCAACCTGAAATCACTGAACCCTCTGGTACTTCTGTAGGCTCTGTAATACTAAAATAGATGGTACCGTTACCACTTGCTGAGACTTCAATTTGATCGACGTTAAACGTTACTTCAGCCGCTTCTTTCTTCGCAATCCATTGCTGGGTCATTGGTGGCGCTGCGGTTAATGCTGCTTCATGACGAACATTGAACGTTAATGTTTGATCAGATTCGTTATTTAGCTCGATTGACCCATCAAAACTATGACCGTTCAAATCACCAATAGCAAATTTAGCAGGTAACGCAGTAACTTCTGTGGTCAAAGCTTGAATAGCGTTTACCATACCAGCGCCTTGCAATGCTGTTGATGCTGGTCCAACTACGCCAGTCCAGCCAATGACTTGTGGCTGAGCAGTATTCATAAGTATGTTGCGAATATCGCCGGGCTTAAGTTTTGGATTTGCAGACTGCATTAACGCTGTTATACCAGCTACATGAGGTGAAGCCATTGATGTTCCAGTTAAAAAGCCGTAATGAGAATATCGGCTTGGCATCGCAGAGAAAATTTGTTCTCCCGGTGCCATCACTTCCGGTTTGAAGTCTAACTCGTGTGTAGGCCCCCACGTAGAAGAAATAGAGGGAGTATTGGCATAAGGGTTGTCTATAGATACATAGGAACCCCAAACCACTGTTGTTTCTCCAGCTTCAATTTTTGCCTCTAATGCGGGTGCATCAATAGGTCTGATCCTAGCAACAGGAATCGATAGGTTTTGACCATACGAAATCATATTACTGGCCCAACGATATAACCAGAAGTCTGATTCATACCTTGGCTCATCCCACCAAATAATTGCGCCAGCGCCTTCTCTTTCAAACAAAGCAGCCTGTTTAGAAGTACACGAATAAGGAATAGATCCTTTCGGCTTTTTAACTAATACTGTTTTGCCTTCAAAAGGACCTGCCGGTTCAACATCACAGTCAAATGCGCCATAGTTAATAACTTCACTTTCACCACCTAGCGGTACAGATGAATTATTTGCAATAACAAATGGTACCTTTAAATCATCGATTTTAAATGCTAGCGCCGCGTCATAGTAACTACCAATAGCAGAGGCTACCGCTGTCGACTTTTTAGCAATTGCCGGCGATGATGGAAGGAACGGTCCTGCAATCGCATTACCAATAGATATGACCGGTGCGATACCTTTTACCGCTAATTTATCAACCGCTTTAGGTAGAATTGACTTTTGAATTACACCGCCATGGGCCGTGCCTAAACTCATGTTAACAACATCACAATCATCAGCAACGGCTTGCTCAAGCGCATTCAAAATCGTTGATGTATAGCCCCCGTATTCACCGCCAAATACTTTATAAATACGTAAGTTCGCATCCGGCGCTACACCCACCATATTTGGGCCATTACCAGCAAGAATACCTGCAACGTGGGTACCGTGGTAGCCGGAGTCTGAGTAGTCAGAATCGACTTCGGCAAAGTCATAACCACCTAAAATTTTACCTGCAAATGCCGGATGTTCGGTATCAATACCAGAGTCAATCACACAGGCAGTAATGCCTTTGCCGGTAAAACCTGCAGCATGGGCCTCTGGAACACCCGTAAGATTAGTTACGGTTATGGTTTCTCGGGTAGCATCAGTTTCAGCTTCTTCGATTTCTTCACCTGAGTAGTACATATATTCAGGATGAACAGCCTTTACCATTGAAAACTGTTCTATTGCTTTAATCGTTTCAGAATCTGCTTCAATCGAAACACCATTAACCAATCGGTTAAATTTGGAATGCTCTTTAAAATTAAGTTTCTTTTTCTTCGCTTGGCTACGAAAAGCGTTTTGTTCTTCCTGTATATCTTCTAGGTGAGAGCTTTCATTCGAATCGGTAACATCAGTAAGTGACTTACCTTTAAACTCAATGATATAGCGATCTTTTACACGACCATCACCGTCTATTTGATTCGCTAATGCTGTTGTTGAACAACAAGATAGCGCGACTATACAACTAGCTAACCTAGCTTTAAAACTAAGACTTTCCATTTACTTTCCTAATCCATTAGTTGTCGTAATTTTGAGACCTAGGCATAATTTTGATACCGAGGTCTATTTTTATGCTAGGGCGATATGCTAATCCATTCAATGCATTGGAAATGAATACGTAGTGTTATGATGTAACAAAATGAAGCGTTATCACAGAACTCGATAGTGGTTGCAAAATGTTGCTTTAATGTAATGAATCCACATCCCCATTACTTTTTCGCAACAAATAAAAACCAAGTGAAAGGATGCAGAGAATGCAACATCGCCTGTCATGAGCATCTTGCTCCAGGATCTATATCGTGACTTCATCAGAATGAATAAAGAGAGAGATGGAATAACTCAGAGTCATATTGTGCAATTGTTAAGGAAGGCATCGGCAGCGCTGAACATATTAGGTTTAAGCGGTAACATAACAAGGCGCTACGGCAAGTCTGACTCGTTTGAGTCCAGTTTCGAACTAGCTAATGAACTGTTATTTTCTAGCTTTTACTCCCCCTGATTTGATAGGAACATCATGGTCAACTCCAACCAAATTCTGCTGTTTGTCGATGTTGTACAGCAAGGCTCGTTTTCCAAAGCAGCAGCGCTCAATGAAATGGATAATTCCTCACTATCCAAACAGATCAAGCGCCTTGAGAGCGCTCTGGGCGTGCAGCTACTGAATCGCTCTACGCGCTCATTTTCAATGACCTCAGCCGGTGAGGAGATCTTCCGTTACGGACAAACTCTGCGCAATACCTTGCAAGAGATCCAACTCTCCGCAGATGCCTATCAGGAAAAACCCAAAGGGGTCTTGCGTATCACGTCGCCCAGTTATTTTGGTCATCAATATTTACAGCCAGTGATCACCGAGTTTATGCGCGCTCACCCCGATGTGCAGATCCACCATTCGTTGGACGACAGAAAATCTGACATTATCTCTGATCATTACGATCTCGCCTTTCGCTTGAGTAAGTTGTCCGACTCAAGCCTGATCGCCAAGACTATCGCCAAATCTCACTTTATCTTAGTGGCTGCAAACCGCTTTGTTAAAGAGTATGGTTTGCCAACCTCGCCGAAGGAACTTAACGCTTTGCCTGCGGTGATCTACAGCAATAATGATGTCACTTTGGATACTTTTACTATCAGTGAAACTGCCAATGGCGAGAATTATCAAGAGTATAAGATGCAAGGACGCTATCGGGTTAATGATGTGCGAACCCTGATTGAAGCGGTCAGAGATGGCGTCGGTTATGCGCGTCTTGATGCCTCAAACCTGTCGCAACCGCTCTCTGAGCTTGGATTGGTACAACTGCTTCCCAAGCACAACATTGTCACGCAGGATAAGGCTATTTACGCCCTCTATCCGCACCGTAAACAAACTCGGCTGGTTCAAGCGTTTATAAGCGCAGTAGAGGCATACATAGGCAACCCGCCACGCTGGCTTGAGTATATCGAGGACAAAACTCCGCTAAATGAAGATAAAAAAACCACCCAAGCTAAATGACTAAGGTGGCTTAGTGACTCTATCTTGTTTTATTAATTACAGGGTAACCAGAACATCTTCTGCTGCAAGGCGAGATTTAGGTAAACCGTAGTTGTAGTCTTCGCCTTCAAGGTGGTAACCCATCGCTAGTGCAAACTCACATACGTAACCATCAAGCTCTTTCTCGAAGATTTTGCCGATCATTTCAGGATCGACGCCCTCCATTGGTGTTGAAGCAATGCCAAGGCGTGCCAACACATGCAGAGTATTACCTAGGGCAATATAGGTTTGCGCTTTAGTCCAGTGACCATTAAAGCCAAGTTCATTGGTTTGCGACTCTGCAAATCCGAATGCTCCGTTGAGCATGTTGTCATACATCTCTGCTGGTAAGTGACCTGAAGAAACTTCCACATCGACAACTTTGCGGTAATCATCTTTAGTAAACTTCGGGTTGTGCGCAAACAAAATGATGTGTGACGCTTCTTTCGCGTGCGGTTGATTAAACTGGTGCATGTTCGCGAAAGTATCGTGAAAACGTTGCTTCGCTTCATCGCTCTCAATCACGATGAACTTCCATGGCTGTGAGTTGATCGAAGATGCTGACAAACGGATCGCTTCTTTGATTACATCCATATCTTGTGGCGAAATGCGCTTACTTGCGTCGTATTTTTTCGCTGTGTAGCGACGATTCAAATCTTGGATGATTGGATGTGACATTTATAATTCCTTATTGCGTTACCGATGTGGTGCATATTACCTATCACGAGGTAACAGAAACATATCTATTTTGGCCAATCATTATGGATAAAATTGTCCATAATTTCTTTTGAGCAATCTATGTAATAGCCGGGTGGGATTCTTCAATTGGCAGTTTTCCTGCCTCTCTAGGGTTAATTATCAATTAATTAACGAAACCGAATACTGTTTGTTGCTTGTTAAGGTGACTACTTAAGACTTGCTGAGCCGTGCGCAAACCAAGTTTAAATTGGCATACAAACTGGGGTACAAATTGTGTTTTTCACTCAAAAACAACTTGAAACCTACATCACTCTTTTGATAGATTACCTGCGTTAGCGAAAGCTAACTATCTGATTATCTGAAACTTTTTAACATTTTAGTAACATTTACTAAGTTTATAAATCATTTTAGGTAATTGTTCCGATGAAGACTGCAGGAGAGTGGTTATTAATCAAAATTTAATTTTTGATTAGCATAACCTGCCGAAGAATTAACTATTTCAGGTGCTACTTAGGTAGCGGGGACTGTAGTTGGAGGAACCTCTGGAGAGAACCGTTTAATCGGTCGCCGAAGGAGCAAGTCCTGTGTCATGCACAGGGTGAAACTCTCAGGCAAAAGGACAGAGGAGTGGAAAGTTGTAACCTAACTATTTGGCGTTCCCGTCTTTTAAATAGCTTTGTTCTATTAGAGATCTTGTATCTCGCCCTTTCCCTCTTCTCCTTATTAGTTGTTTTATTAAGGGGAAATCATGAACGACCTACAATCTTTACTTCAAACCATCGATAACTTTGTCTGGGGTCCACCACTACTGCTTTTGCTTGTGGGTACCGGTGTCTACTTCACTTTTAGCCTCGGCTTGATCCAGTTTAAACATCTACCGACCGCGTTAGTGATGGTATTTAGTAAAGATAAGTCATCTGATAAACAGGGTGACGTTTCTAGCTTTGCAGCATTATGTACTGCACTTTCAGCCACTATCGGTACTGGTAATATCGTTGGTGTTGCTACCGCAATTAAACTTGGTGGTCCGGGTGCTTTGTTCTGGATGTGGCTTGCTGCCCTATTCGGAATGGCAACCAAATACGCTGAGTGTCTACTTGCAGTAAAATACCGCCAAGTTGATGATAAAGGCCAAATGATCGGTGGCCCGATGTACTACCTACAATATGGTGTAGGCTCTAAAGCACTGGCGATCATGTTCGCTGTATTTGCTTTAGGTGTGGCTTGTTTTGGTATCGGTACTTTTCCTCAAGTGAACGCGATTTTGGATGCGACAGAGATTTCTTTCGGTGCTAACCGTGAGCTATCTGCTTTCATCCTGACTCTATTAGTCGCTTTTGTCACTTTAGGTGGTATCAAATCTATTGCTAAGGTCGCTGGTAAAGTTGTACCAACCATGGCTGTATTCTATGTATTGGCGTGTCTAAGCGTGATTATCATGAATGCAGACCAACTACTGAATGCTATTGAATTAGTGTTGGTATCAGCCTTCACTTCTACTGCAGCAACTGGTGGTTTCCTGGGCGCAAGCATCATGCTGGCTATCCAATCGGGTATCGCTCGAGGTGTATTCTCAAACGAATCTGGCTTGGGTAGTGCACCAATGGCGGCGGCAGCAGCGAAAACAGATTCTTGTGTCAAACAAGGTCTGATTTCCATGACAGGTACCTTCTTCGATACCATCATCATTTGTACTATGACCGGTCTTGCTCTTATCCTGACTGGCGCATGGCAAAGTGACTTCTCTGGCGCAGCAATGACGACCCACGCTTTTGCGGTTGGTTTAAATGCTGACACCTTTGGTCCAATGCTGGTATCAATTGGTCTGATGTTTTTCGCCTTTACAACCATTCTTGGTTGGAACTACTACGGTGAGCGTTGTGTCGTGTTCTTGTTCGGCACTAAAGCGGTACTGCCATACAAACTGATTTTTGTTGGTTTAGTCGCTTCAGGCGCGTTCCTGCATCTGGACATGATTTGGATTCTGGCTGACATCGTAAATGGACTGATGGCCATTCCGAACTTGATCGGTTTGATTGCGCTCCGCCAAGTCGTTGTAGAAGAAACCAAAAGATACTTTGCGCACGTCACATCGGCTATGGGCGATAAAGTGACGGCATAGTTCTTTGCCAATTTAGAAACGTTAGTAACATGATGCGAAGCCTACCAGCTTCGCATTTTTTATTCCTGGTTACTCAGACTGAAACAAATACTTCACCAAACCAACATTCAACCCGTTCTACACTTATGCCAGTCTGGACAAATAGATGATTTCGTTTTCGTCAAGGAAATCGATTAGTGCAGCGGATCATTATTCGAACAGCAAGTGCAATTAGGCAGTGTGCTACGTTGTCAACTGACGATAATGATCAAGTCTTTATTTTGAATGGTATCACTTCAAACCCTATCTGAGCATCGAGATGACTGGACACATTCCTCGTGAAATACAGCATATAGAGCAACTCGCGGAGCAATACCCTCAACAACTACGCCTTCACCTTCTTGATGATATTTATCACAAAGGGAAGTCACTACCGATTTATACGCTTGAATTAGGCTCAACGGACAGCGGCGCACCTTGTCTGTTTTTTACCGGCGCTATTCACGGTGTAGAACGTATTGGTAGCCAGATAATTCTCGCCTTTCTGAAGAGTTTGCTAAGAAGATTGGAATGGGATGGGCAACTTAAACAATCACTCAATAATTTGCGAATCATCGCGATTCCCGTGGTTAACCCCTGGGGGGTGGCACTTAAAAAGCGTGCAAATCACAATGGCGTGGACTTAATGCGCAATTCACCGATCAATAGTGACAACCCAGTTTACCAACTTTATGCCGGACAAAGTTTTAGCTCCTGTTTACCTTGGTATCGAGGAAATCCAAGCCAGATGGAGCAAGAGCTACTGGTGTTGTCACGCTACGTTCTAGATATTACAAAGCAGTCTCGCACCACCATTCTTTTGGATCTGCATAGCGGATTTGGTACTCGCGATCGACTGTGGTTTCCTTATGCCCATCACACAAATCCTCCGAGCAACCTAGCTCAGTATTATTTACTTTACCGGCTATTCCGCAAAAGTTATCCGCATTATGAGCTCTATCAGTTTGAGCCGCAGTGGCATCAATACACCACTCACGGTGATTTCTGGGACTGGATGCTGATCCAACATCAAGCGCAAACCGAGTATCATTTTTTGCCGCTCACCCTAGAGTTAGGATCATGGCTGTGGGTGAAGAAAAACCCAATTCAAATGCTGCGATTTAGTCAGCTTTTTCATCCGACTAAATCCCACCGTATTAAACGAGTTCAGCGCCGTCACAGCACTTTTTTAAGCTATTTAATTCAGGTACTTAATAATGATTTGATAGCAAACATGGATGCGACTGTAGAAAAGAAATATACAGATAAGGCAAAAAAACTATGGTACCGATAGTATTAGTGAGAGGGTTGCTAAGAGAGAGTGGTCATTGGCAAAGTATGCTCAATGCACTGACAAAAATCTCACCAGAGTTGATTATCATCACACCTAACGTACCTGGGAATGGTGAAAAATATCGTGAACTCAGCCCGCTGAAGATTGAACAGATGCTCCCATCCATGCTCGAGCAACTCCCTGGCCAGTGTGAACGTTATCATCTGATCGCCATTTCAATGGGATCAATGCTGGCCAGCCACTGGGCACATACCCTACCCGATCAAGTTGTCAGCTTAACCCTGATCAATCCGAGCTTTTCTCGTTACAGTCCTTTTTGGCGCAGAATCAACATCAAGGCGCTGCTCAGCATCGCAATTTCTAGGTTAAAAGGAAGCGATGCTTTCCAACAATCAATTCTCAAATGGACAAGTCCAGTCAGTGTCAATCAGCCAGACGTTCTCGCGCACCATATCAAGCTCGCTCGACAACACCCCGTCAGTTTCAGCAATACTATTCGCCAGCTGTATGCGGCAGCACAATTTAAAGGCCAAAGTTCGCCACCTGCTTGTCCGAGCCAAGTTATCGTCAGCACAGCGGATAAACTCGTTGATAGCCGATGTGGGGAAGCCATTGCTAAAGCCTGGCAAATCGAAGTAGTACATTTTGATTGTGATGCGCACGACTTACCATTAGCACAGCCCCAAGCACTTACCAATTACCTGCTCCATTGGCTAGAGAGGGTTGAACTAGCTAAAAATGATTCCTAGTTGGATTGGTTTGATTACCAAGCGGTTTTCTTCTAACCATTTTCCTTAGTGATACCCTGATTGCGTTTCATTGACGAATTAGGGGTTTATTTCGTACTACAAAGGCTCCACTTTATATGAACGAAGAAAGAAACTCTGAGGTCATATGCCATTCCCACGAATCTCCATCTTAGATCTAGCGCCCGTTGCAGAAGGCTCCAACTATACGGAAACCTATAAAAAGTCGGTATCCCTAGCCCAACATGCAGAAAAACTGGGCTACCACCGTTTTTGGCTGGCAGAGCATCACAACATGCCAGACATAGCCAGTGCAGCGACTTCAGTGCTGATGAGTCATATTGGCGCTCAAACTCAAAGCATTCGTCTTGGTTCTGGTGGCGTCATGCTTCCAAATCACGCGCCTTTAGTCATTGCAGAGCAGTTTGGCACATTAGAAGCTCTGTATCCGGGGCGTATTGACCTCGGACTAGGACGAGCGCCAGGAACCGACTACCCGACCATGCATGCCCTACGCCGAGACCACTGAAGAGGCCAATTATTTAGCGACGACGGAATATCAGAAATTCTTGCAGTTGATTCGCGGTGGCCAAGGTAAAATTCCTGCCCCTGTTACCGACATGGATCAGCTCTGGCAACCACATGAAAAGCATCAGGTCACTCATCAGCTCAGAGAGTCGATTCACGGTGACAAAGCCCTTGTATTGGAGAAACTCAACTCGCTGTTAGAACGTACTCAAGCGGACGAAATCATTGCCCACTCGATTATCTTTGATCACGAGAAAAAACTGCGTTCTTATGAACTGCTCGCTGAGCTAAAAAGTGAACAAATGCAGTAACCAGAATAAAAAAGAGCGACTAACCAGTCGCTCTTTCACTTACCTGTATGAAGACTACTTGTCTTCTAACATCAACTTAATGCCAAGCCCCACCAGCACTACACCAGTCGTGCCTTCCATCCAGTTCATGAAACGTGCGCTTTTCAGTAAGTTTTTAGCCGATGTTAACGCCCCTGCCAAACCACATTGCCAAACCATGGCGATAACAAAATGGATTGCCGCCATAAAGGTCGACTGTAAAAACGCCGAGCCTTCCGGATTGATGAACTGTGGTAAGAATGCGAGATAGAAAACCGCAGTTTTCGGGTTTAAAACATTAGACAAAAATCCCTCTCTCAATGAACGAGAGAAGCTGAATTCGTGACGGGTAATTCCCCTAGAAGCATCTTGCGGTGCTGCCGTATTGTTCCATAACCCTTTCAGCGTCGTAAAGCCTAAATAGATAAGGTAAGCCGCACCGACCATTTTAACCATATGGAACAATTCTGCAGACTGGGCAAGGATCGCAGAAATACCGATCGCGGAAAATGTCGCGTGAACAAATAACCCAAGGCAAATACCAAGGCTAGTGACCGCTCCATCAGTAAATCCACCGCGTGACGAATTACGAATGACTAACGCGGTGTCCAATCCCGGAGTGAGCGTCAGTATGGTTATAGCGATTAAAAACGCTTCAAAATTTTGTATCAAGCTTACATCCACCAAGCAAAGAGAGAAACTTCTCCTTTATTGTCATATTTACGCTGTCATTTCAATGAATTTTGATTGCTTACCCGTAAAATCCTTTCACAGATGTTGATAAAACAAATTGGAATAAATCCAACTTTCTGCGTGAATAACTTGGTAAGCCTTTGTAGGGTTGGTAAACTTTTGTTTTCTATAGTCATGGAAGGCGGCACATGAGCGCATTCGAAAAACTCAAAAAACACTCATTAAAACTCTCAAACTTTCAACACCTCGCGGCAATCTGCGGCTGGGACCAAGCGGCGGTTATGCCAAACGGTGGCAGTCAGGCTCGCTCAGAAGCCATGGCAGAGTTGTATGTTCATATGCATAACTTACAAACGCAGCCACAACTCGCAGACTGGTTTGCGCAGGCAGAGCAAGAGACGCTAAACGCTCAAGATAGCGCGACGCTTCGCGAGCTAAAACGTAACTGGCAGCAAGCGAATGTTCTGCCAGAAGATTTGGTGCAAGCAAAATCGCTAGCGGGTTCTAAGTGTGAACATGCCTGGCGTACTCAACGTGGTGAAAATGATTGGCAAGGTTTTGAAAAGAACTGGGCAGAAGTCGTCAAACTGTCTCAGGAAGAAGCCCAAATCCGCGCTGAAGTAACTGGTCTTTCCGCTTATGATGCAATGCTTGATATTTATGAACCGGGCACAACCACTGCATCATTAGACGCTTTATTCAGCGACGTAAAAACTTGGCTTCCAGAAATGATTAACCAAGCGATCGAAAAGCAATCTGCTGAGAATTTCATTGAGCCTAAAGGTACCTTCTCGAGTGATACACAAAAAGCCCTGGGCTTGGATGTGATGAAGCTTCTGCAATTCGATTTCGAACATGGCCGACTCGACGAAAGTGTCCACCCATTTTGTGGTGGCGTTCCCACTGATGTTCGTATCACCACACGCTATGATGAAAGCGAGTTTGTTCAATCTCTGATGGGTATTGTTCACGAGACAGGTCATGCTCGATATGAGCAAGGCTTGCCGAAATCTCTGGCTGGGTTACCGTCTGGTCAGGCTCGTTCTATGGGAATTCACGAATCTCAATCTTTGTTCTTTGAGATGCAGATTGGTCGTAGTAATGCGTTTATTGAGCACTTAGCACGTCTTGCTGGCGCTCACTTCACCGATCACGATCCTAAGTTATTCTCTCAAGACAATTTCCAAAAGCTGTACACGCGAGTGAAGAAAGACTTCATCCGTGTCGATGCCGATGAGATGACCTACCCTGCTCACGTTATCTTGCGTTACGAGATCGAACGTGACTTGATGAATGGTGTAATCAAGCATACCGACGTCCCTGAGTTGTGGGATCAAAAGATGCAGGCCTACTTGGGCTTATCAACCAAAGACAACTACAAAAACGGCTGCATGCAAGATATCCACTGGACCGATGGCGCATTCGGGTACTTCCCAAGTTACACATTAGGTGCGATGTATGCGGCTCAGTTCATGGCGGCGATGAAGAAAACGGTGGACGTTGACGGTGCTATCCAAAGTGGTGATTTAAGCCCTATCTTCACTTGGCTGTCAGATAATATCTGGAGCAAAGGCAGTCTCTTCACAACGGAAGAGTTAGTGCAACAAGCGACAGGTGAAACTCTGAATCCAACCCACTTCAAACATCACTTGGTCAATCGATATTTATAAGAGCCAGTAGTTAGGTGTCCGACTGGGCACCTAACTCAGAAATTACATTAGGCTTGAGCCAAATACTGACTCTCCACCCCAATAAAATGGCGTACGCCGAAGCTTTCTGGTGGTCGATGATCTAGATGAAAATCGATTCAGAAAAAATACTGAAATTACAAATACAACAGCGTTAGTAAAAAGGAAATACCATGAAATTTGCGATGTTAGGTGCAGGAGGCATCGGTTGTTATTTTGCAGCCCGACTCATTGATGCTGGCCATGAATGTGTATTAGTTGCAAGGGGTGAGCACTTAGAAGCATTACAAACTAATGGACTGCATCTGGAGCACCCTGACTTTCAGTATCATTCTTCGGTTGAAAGCACTGACGTGGCAGGATTATGTCAAGGCTATTCTTGTGACCATTTTGATTTGTTAATCCTTGGCGCAAAAAGTGGCGCAACAAGTTCAATGCTTGATGAAATGAAGCCTTGGTTAGCACAGGGAAGCACGCCTGTGTTGTCCATTCAAAACGGAGTAACCAATGAGGAACACATTGAGCTGCAAGTGGGACGCGAAAGAACAATTGGTGGGTTAGGAAATTATATCAGTGGCCATATTGAAAGTCCGGGACATGTAAAAGTACAAGGAGCGGGACAAATCGAGTTTGGCGCGTGGCCGCATACAGAAAGTAATCCAGCAATGGCTGAGCTTTGTCATACATTAGAGGCTGTTTTTAACGGTGCAGGCATACAGACTCGTCTTTATGAAGATGTCCGTTATGCGCTATGGCGAAAACTCGTTTTGAATAATGGTGTCAATCCTCTGACCGCATTGACGGCTCAAAAAACAGGTTTTGTAACTACAGACCCTATTTTAAGTCGTACCGTTCGCAACATGATGGAAGAAACGGCTCGCGCTGCAAATGTGGCAGGCGTAAAAATATCCGCTGCTGATGTAGAAGAAATGTTTGATTTAATCAGCAATTTTGGCGACATCAAAACTTCCATGCAAGTTGATATGGAACGTGGTCGTAGTTTGGAAGTAAACGAAATCTGCGGGCCGGTGATCGAGTATTGTCGAAAAATCAGCCAACCTGCAGAAACGACGGAACTGATTTACAGGTTATTGGTAAACGCCGACGAGTTAAACATAAAACCCATACAATTCTGACGTAAACCTATCGGACTAGTTGACGGCAACAAAGCCTGAAACATCATCTGCGCCGATATCGCGTTTACAAAATCAGGCCGGTAGTAATTTGAGAGTAAAAGTCCTCCTAACTAACAAAGGACATCCAATGATGTCCTTTGCCTTACACATCTCTAGTTAGGCTTTTTCTGCCGCGATGGCTTGTGCGCTACGTTCTAGAGTCAGTTGAATGCGTTCACACATACCAGTCAGTATGTCTTTCTGTTCCTGCAAAAAACCAAATTCATCCAGTCTCGACAACAGTGATTCATTGGCAAGCTGAAACCTCGGGTCTTCTTTACCATGAAAAGCGCTAAGGTACGCATTCGCCAGCGCCTCCTGCCAGAATTTCAAAGATGAATCCAATTGATTATCTGCGACTCTTCGAATAATACGATGCAATCGCATGGAAACATGACCAAAATTTAATCCGGTTAACGCCAGGTCTGTAACGTTTCTCTCTGAACTGAGTGCTTTATCATAAGTCGAAATTCTTAATAACCGATCCCCCATTCGCGCATTGAACCACTGCTCTGGCGCGGCGTGCTTATCCATATCAATAAGATCACGTTGAGTCGCTTTCATCAGGCGCGACTGCATGAGTGGTAAACTTGGGCCTGTGACTAATTTAAAAATCCAGTAAAGCACCGTTACACCAACAAAAATGGCCATTCCATTACTGATCGTCGTGTTAATGGTTAGTGCCCGGGTCATATCTGTACTCGGCATAACGAAGGTAGTAAACGGGATACAGATACCAAGACCGTACGGTAAGGTTGCTCGATTCGCTAACGCCAGCAGACCTAAAAAGTATGGACCAGCCAGTATGAGCACTAGCAGCTCAAAATCTTTACTGCTTGCCGCGACTAACGGTAGTGCAGAAAAAATGGCCAATGGTAAGGCGATAACAATACCGACCAATAACCGCTTCAATACTGTGGTAAGAATAGCCATCGGTAAGCGAGCCATCATAATAGAAAATACCACAGGCAGTATCATAATCATCATGACCGAGGATGAGCCCGTCCCCACCCAGAGCCCAGCGCCAACCAGAAATAGCAACACACTGCGAAGCCCGGTAGAAATTCCGACCAACGGATCACGATGGCTTTGAAAACTCGGTGCATTCAAATTGATTGTCTCTTTGCTGGATAACTTTGCATAACCTTTCAGCAAAACAATCAACTCAGCACTCAACTCAAGAGCAATCTTAAGTAACCGTTTTTGCAGCGGCGTTTTCTCACTAACCTGATTGGCATATTCCATCTGCTTGCGGCGCAGTGACTGGACAATAGCGTAGCACTCATCATAATCTCTTGAGGTTGCTATTTGCGTAAAGCTCATCCGCATCGAGTCCAGTACTGGCTCAAGAACCTCGCCGACAAGCTCCGGATGGCGACGTTGTAAACGCCCGAATATCTGCACCAGAGCCAATAGCGACAACACGCTATTACCAATCGCATTGGCAGCTCTGCTTTGGCCTAAACCTTCCGGCCCTTCAAAGCTCACTGCACTAGAGTCATCACTCAGAGCCGTCACCGATTCGAGTATACTATCGATTGTCTGGTGACGTTCCTGGTGAGTACCATTTTTATCCAGCTCAATGACTAAATAGTCTAACGTCTGGTTAATCACGTTCCTCGCGTTGACTACCAGGCCATCTTTCACTTTCACTGGCCAAATCAATTTACTGACCAGAGTCGCACAGATAACACCAATGACTATCTCACTTATTCGGGCCTGAGCAATGTCGAAAACGCGCTGGCTGCTCGCAATCTCTGGCTGAATCATAACAAGCAAACAGACTAAACACGCTGTCATGCCAGCCATCGCAAAGGCGTAGACTAAATTCTGGCGGCGCACCATTGCTGATAGCCCAGAGTTGATGCCCAACCAGAGCGCCAATAAGCCGAGTGCTATTTCAGGGTAAGGTGCGAACCATTGAAGAATCGTGATACCGACAAACCCGCCAACCAATGTGCCGATAATCTGGTACATGCCTTTTTCAACAACCAGACCACCCTCAGGGCGGATTTGCAGAAATACCGCACCAATTAACGCCCAATACGGTCGGTCCAGATTCAGAAACATGGCGATGTACAGAGACAGCGCCATCGCAATCACGCCTTTGATAGCAAACTTTATCGCCTGTTTGTCAGGGGAAATTAGACTATTAAACAGTGCTTGCATGGTTACTGCATGTTCTCATCTAAATGAATAGAAACGGTCATCCCGGCACTAAGATTTAAATCATCAGGGTAATCATCCAATTGGATATCCACCGGGATTCGTTGCGCTAAACGGACCCAGTTAAAGGTCTGCTGAACCTGAGGTAGCAATTGGCTGTTAGCGGTCGTGTTACTGTCAGCAATCGCGTCACCAATACTCGTAACCGTTCCGGTTAATGCTTTACCGCCACTCATTAGGGTGATCTTTGCCTTCTGGCCAAGTTTGATCAGTGGAATTTTTGTTTCTTCAAAATACCCCGTCACATAAAAAGAGTTCGCTTTGACTAATGAAAGTACGGATTTACCCTGACTGACATAATTACCAACGCGAAGAGTCAAATTGATGATACTGCCATCCGCTGGCGCTTTGATAACGGTACGATCTAGGTTGATTTGGGCACTGGCAAGTTGGGCCTGCGCCAGTTTGTAATTGGACTTGGCGAGTTCCGTAGTGATACGAGCGCTTTCCGCCGTTTCTTCACTAATCAATTGCTTATTGGTTAATGTCTCACGACGTGAGTACTGATGTTTTGCTAATTCCCATGCATATTTTTTATTTTCAACCTGAGCTTCCAGCTCGGCTATCGCCGCTTTATAGCGAGCATCGTCAACGGTGAAAATAACATCGCCTTTTTTGACATCCTGATTGTCACTGACCTCAACATCATTAACCCAACCAGAAACATCCGGAGCAATCGTTATCACGTGAGCCCTTATTCGTCCATCACGGGTCCAAGGCGAATACAGATAATGTTGCCAAATCCAATGGCCAAGAATAACGGCAATAACCAAAGTCGTAAGTGTGAGGGAGATGCGAACGAATTTTCCCATAGATGATTAGCTCCCAAATAGATAAATGACTAACGCGAGATAGCAGACATACAAGCTGACTTCAAACCAAGGTGCCTTCCACAGTTTTGCGTATAAGCCTGATTTATGCAGCACAAAACGCGTACTCCATG
The DNA here is from genome assembly GCF_921292965.1 of Allocatenococcus thiocycli. Lineage (NCBI taxonomy): Bacteria > Pseudomonadati > Pseudomonadota > Gammaproteobacteria > Vibrionales > Vibrionaceae > Allocatenococcus > Allocatenococcus thiocycli. The sequence goes on along the minus strand of NZ_CAKLCK010000051.1, from coordinate 131,630 downwards.
ACAGTAAAAAAGCAAGAGGCATAAAAACCACCAACGGACTAAACAGAAGCCCGGCAAAAGCTAACTCGTCAAACATAGGGCATAGTTCTCGATTCTTGGTGTTGGCTTGATAAAAACGGATTGTTAGAAAAGCTTAGTACATTCACTATACAACCCAATGAATGTAAAAAAAATAGCAGATTAAACAGGTTACAAATGACGGCCTCAGTGATCTAGCCTATCGAGAAAAAAGAGGCTCAATCCCCGTATAGTTTCACTTATCCAAATAAAAAGCCCCCAATAATCGTGAACTATTGGGGGCTTCAAAATGTTAAACCACTACTTGGCATTAACAGCTAAAAACGATTCACTAACTCATCGCAGGGATTAACTGAGGTTTGTACAAACAATCTTCACCTTGCGGTCTGGTTTTAAATCGGCGGTGTAACCACATGTATTGACTAGGGCTAGCCATAATCGACTCTTCAACAATTTTATTGATAAAAATCGCCGCGTTTCTGGTATCACCTTTAGGAAATCCGTCAACTGGCTCCCTGATCGTTAATGTGTAATGGCCATCATCCCCTCTTACCATGGTAAACGGCACAATCGCACAATCTGTTGCATCAACAAGTAAACTGGTGCCTGTTGTGGTACAGGCGTTTTTGACAGCAAACAAAGGCGCAAAGGTCGATCTTCTGGTTCCATAATCATGGTCAGGCGCATACCAAACACGCTTGCCGGAATTCAATGCGTCCAGCATTCCTCTAACATTTTTACGATCGATCAAAGTACGATTAGAACGCGAACGACCCTTGTACTGAAAATAGTCAAAACAAGGGTTGTTATTCGGTCGATAAACACCCATTCCAGATTTTTGAATGCCAAATGCACGTGCACCCAGCTCTAAGTTCATGGAATGAACGGCAAGCATCAGCACCCCTTTGCCGTCCTTTTCTAACGCTTCTAGGTGTTCCATCCCTTTTATCGTTACGTGTTTATTAACCCTGCGATCCGACCAGAACCAAGCCATCGCTGTCTCAAACAGTGCAATGCCAGAATTATCGATGTTGGCCTTCAGTATCGCTTCTCGTTTGCTCTCGTCCATCTTCGGGAAACAGAGTTCTAAATTGCGACGAATGGTGACCTGACGCTTTTTCATTAATCGCATGGCCAAACGGCCAATGTTACGTCCCAGGAATAACTGAAATTTGAAAGGAAGAAGGCTAAGTAAATACATCACCCCGATGATGAGTAGAGTTCCCCAGTACCGAGGCATTAGGAACCGAGCCTCGAAAACAGGCTCTTTTTGTTTGTTCATGAAAGAATCGCCAGATGTGCCCATCTATAAGTAATTAAAGTTAATGATAATTGCATAAACGTTTATCATTGTTTGCACTTCAAAAAAAGTTAAAGCGCGGGTATTTTATGGATCTTCGACACACTACACAGGGAACCCAAACTGACTTCGAATTAAATTGTAAAGGCGACAAAAGATTTGAGCACGTTAACATTGGTTAGAGTAAATTACCTACATACTTTCATGAACTTTTGAATAAATAGAATTTTCCTACCCGAAAATGCAGCGCATACGCTTTCGAAAGGACGATAAAGAAAGGTGTTAGAAAAATGTGTTGGAAAAACAAGCTAGAAAACTGTGCCACGCTATTGAAAATAGTCGCGGCACAGTGAAAGCATTAATGTAGCGTATTAGCCGCTTTGTGATGCTCCTGAGAGATAACAAAATAGATATGCATATCAATAGGCTCAGGAGTATTAAGTAGCATCTTCCCAACCTCACGCTGAAAGTGTCTGTAGTCTCCAAGCTCATCGATTAAACCCAGCTGTCGATAACTCGATTCACTACTGAACATGCCATAAGCATATTGGTGATGGTGGATATCTTTCTGCTTATCGTAACCAAGTTGCAGCAAGGCAATATCAATTTCATCGGGCGCATAAGTGCTTTTATCGCCAAACATGCTGAGCAGTAAACTGGGAACTTCTTGAGCGATGCTCTGGATTTTCGTTTTTCGCTTAAAAATACCGAACATGGTGTCCTCCAATGACGATTCATCTCAAACTGCAAACCACAGTATTATTTTGAGATGGATAAGTTTTACATGACTCGAATTTTGCTTACTCAGTCAACAAAGCCATATTAGCGTGATCACATAATGACCTTCAAATACAGTTCACTGTGTTTCAATGATGTCTCATCAAAACTTCTGATTTAGTCACAATTAGCCGGCCATGAAGGTATACCAGACACGAAAAGCGCAGATGTATTTATTGTTCAGATCAATGCGCAGGCATTAAACTTGTTTTAAGTCACATTTCGTATCGACATCTATAACGATTTGAGTTAGCTTTAGATGTATAGACGTCTAGATGACTAGAATTAGGGAGAGAAAGTCGTGCCAATTAGAATTCCAGATCAATTACCAGCAACTGACATACTAAGGACAGAGAACATCTTCGTGATGAGTGAGACTCGAGCGGCTAGTCAGGAAATACGTCCGTTGCGAGTACTGATTCTGAATTTGATGCCTAAAAAAATTGAGACTGAAACGCAGTTTTTGCGTTTGCTTTCAAACAGTCCTTTGCAAGTCAATGTCGAATTATTGCGGATTGATGATCGCCCGAGTAAAAATACGCCTACCGAACATCTGGACAATTTTTATCGTCAATTTGAGATGGTTAAAAATAAAAACTTTGATGGCTTAATTATCACAGGCGCGCCACTTGGCCTAGTACAGTTTGAAGATGTGCTTTATTGGGACCATTTAAAAACAATCATGGAGTGGGCTAAAGATCATGTCACCTCTACCCTTTACGTATGTTGGGCAGCTCAAGCCGGGTTAAAGTTACTTTATGACCTGCCTAAAAAGACGCGTAAAGAGAAGCTTTCAGGTGTTTACCACCATCAAATTCATAACCAGTATCATCCAATATTACGCGGCTTTGATGACACGTTTTTGGCTCCGCATTCTCGCTATGCAGACTTTTCACCTCACTTCCTTGAGGAACATACGGACCTGGATATCTTAGCGACTTCAGATGTGGCTGGCGTTTACCTAGCGACAACCAAAGACAAACGAAACGTATTTGTGACGGGCCACCCTGAATATGACTCTCATACTCTCCACAATGAGTACATTCGTGATTTGGGCGAAGGAATGGAGCCAGCAATTCCGGTGAATTACTACCCGAACAATAATCCAGACAATGTTCCGAGTGCAAGCTGGAGAAGCCATGGTCACTTGCTGTTCGCAAACTGGCTAAACTATTGTGTTTACCAACAAACACCGTACGATCTTGACCATTTCAGTGAGTCTGCTTTCACTAAAGATGACTAATCCAATGCGTTAACTTTGTGAACCGAGCCGCCATATGGCGGCTTTTTCATATCAGATTGCAAACCCGCTCGCATAGTAATTTTTCGTCAATAGGTTTTTATCTCGCAATTCTTATCATGCTGTGAGATTTAGGGATACAGGGACGAGAAATGAAAACGATTAAGCTGGGCACACTTTTGCTGATAACTCAATTTTCACTGCTGGGATGCGTTACCGTAAAAGAAGACGGCTCTCCGATCGTTAAGCCCGACCCTATCGCTATGGCAGAGTCCCGTATCGCTCTCGGCTTGGGTTATCTGGAAGGTGGCAGCACTATCCGTGCTCATGACAATTTGCGACAAGCGCTTACTCACGCACCTAACTACTACCGTGCACAACTTTCTATGGCTCACTATTACGAGTCCGTCGGCGAAGAGTCAAAAGCCGAGGAAATGTATAAACGGTCACTCAACCAACATGCCAAAAACGGTAACGTGCTCAACAACTACGGCACGTTTTTGTGTAAACGTGGAGAATATAAAAAAGCAGATCTGATGTTTACACGAGCCATTGAGCAACCCTACTACTATTTGATCCCCGCGAGCTATGAAAACGCCGCGTTCTGCTCTCTTAAATCCAAAGACAACGATAAAGCAAGATATTACTTTACTCGCGCTATTGAGCACGATCCTCACAGACCAAAATCGATACTGCAACTCGCGAAGCTGGAAATAGAGTCGGGTGACTTTACCGATGCCAGAATTCGATTAATGCGATTCAATCAAATGTATGGGGTAAAAAAGCCCTCATTACAACTTATGGTTGAGCTAGAACGTGTGGCTGGAAACGAGGCTCTGGAAAAAAGGTACAGAGCACAACTCGACCAAATGTAACAAATCAGATGAATCAGTTTGAAAGTCCCTGTTTTAATAGGGAGTCTATTTGAAGTCTTGTCACACTTCTATTCTCTATTTAGTCAGAGTTCTGTTTACCAGCCTAACTATTTAGTTATATAAACTACACTTTTCATATCAACCTTTTGAATATGGAAGTGTACTGTGAGCGGAATTTTTTCCTGGGATAACTTGTCTGTAAAGCAAAAACTATTTGGCTTAGTTCTTTTGCCAATTATGCTATTGCTTATACTGGCAGGCCAGCACGTACACCGCCTTTCAACCCAAGCCCAAGAATTACATAGAGCACAACGATTTACTGACTATATCGATATCGTCTCCTACCTTTACGACTTACCTAATAATCCGCAAGTTAGCGATAAATCCGAGGAAGCGCAGCGACTCACTCTTGAGCTTAAAAAGTGGACGCCTGCGATTTTCGGGTCAAATGCCGAAATTTCTAGTCTGTTGACGAGCTTTGAAGAAGCGAATGCCTCATTACTGTCTGTCAAAGAAAATGATGATCGACTGGACGCTATAGAATGGCGAACGGATCTTTATGAGCAGATCCTTCTGAGCTTAGATCAAATCTACTTTAATAATATCAGCCATGAAACCAGTAACGATCTGTCTTCTATTCTCCAACTCGAATGGCTTATGTTTTGGTCGACCAAAGAGCATCAACTTAGCCATTTCCTCATCCAGTCAGTTGAACAAGATCAGCACTACGACTCGGATATTCGTGACGAAATTAAGTCACTGGTTCAGAACCAGCAGCTATTGATAGAGCGCTTCGTGACACTGAACGCCAACCAAAAGCAGGTCAACTTGCTCATTGATACCTTTACCGACGATGTGTTTCGAATAAGCCAAGAGTTTCGAACCAGTTTGCTTCAAGAACAAGAACTTCAGATGCTCAGCCCTCAACAAATTTCTGACGGGTTGGAAGCGCTCAACAAACGTCTCTCTCTCATCCACGATATCGACAACAAAATTGAGCAGCAGCTGCAAGCGAGTATCAGTCAGTCGATCACCAGAACAACTCAGCATCGTTTAGTCTTTATCGCTGCCATCTCGCTCGTTACTATCTTAGTGATTAGCCTGACGATACGACTAATTCGTAAAGTGACCGGAAATTTAAATGTCGTCCTCGAATTCCTTGCTCGCGAGAGTTATAACTCAGATTCACCGCTATCCGAATTGATAAAAGGCAAAGATGAGCTCAGCAGATTTGCCCGTGAAGTCGATAAGCTCAGCTTTGAGCGCGAGCAAACCAAACTGAAATTAACCCAAGCGAAAGAAGACGCAGAAAAAGCAAAAGATGAGGCGATCGAAGCGAGTAAAGCCAAAAGCAGTTTTCTGGCTAACATGTCACACGAAATACGAACGCCGTTAAATGGTGTCATTGGCATCTCCGAAGTCTTGTCAGATACGGCTCTGACCGCGGTACAACGCGACTACGTCGATACGATAGAAACCTCATCACAACTGTTGCTGGGCCTTATCAATGACGTATTGGATTTTTCTAAAATTGAATCCGGTATGCTTTTAATTAGTCCACATTCAACGTGCATTCGCGAGTCAATCTACGACATCGCCTCCATCATATGCCCTAAAGCGAAAGAAAAAGGCATTGATGTAAAAGTCAATATCAGCCGAAATACGCCATACCATGTCATGGTTGACGATCACCGCTTGCGCCAAGTCATCATGAACTTTATGTCCAACGCAGTAAAGTTTACGGAACAAGGTTATGTACGGCTTTCGGTTACCACTAAGACGCTCACCGACTCTTGCGCCACCATTGAGTTTGCCGTTGAAGACTCTGGCATTGGGATTGATGAGCAACAGCAACAAATTATTTTTGCTCCCTTCGCTCAAGAAGATAACTCTACAACACGACAATTTGGAGGCACTGGCCTGGGACTCGCCATCAGTACTCAACTTGTGGATTTAATGGGAGGAACGATACAACTGGAATCAGCGAAGGGACGCGGAAGCCGCTTTTTCTTTGAAGTGACCGCCTCGGTGGCTCAGCAACAATTTACTCCTCACCATACGTTAAACCAAAGTCAGATTTGGCTTGTGTGTGATGACGCCGAATTAGAAATGAAACTCCGTGATGAATTGAGCGTCTATCAGATCGACATTCATCAGTCGGTCAATAAACTCAGCGCCTTACCAACCTGGATTAACGACAATGAAAATATCATCATTGTTTACGCTGAGGGCGCACCCAATGTGGCGATCACAACATCCGATTATATGCGTAGGCTTGAAAACCAAAACATTCGCATCTGTTTGATTAAACATTTGCATAGTGACCAATTTGATTTTGGCAAAGTGGTCAGCGTCATTATCACTCAGCCACTACTCGGTCAACGCCTTCTCGCAGCACTTGAAAGATGTGAAGCAAGTTTCTCAGAACCTAACTCACTTCATTCTGCTCCCCTTCACGTCCCCACATTGCCGAACGTCTTGATTGTGGACGATAACACCGTTAATCAAAAGATAGCAGGCCTGCACCTGACTAAAGCGGGGTTTAACTTTGATGTTGCTGAGAATGGTGTGGAAGCCATCGATATGTTCAGAAAGCACCAATACAGCTTGATACTGATGGATTGTATGATGCCAGTAATGGATGGTTTTGAAGCAACCGAACACATTCGTCAAATTGAAGCCAGTGAACAACGACCTTTTCGTATCCCGATCATCGCGCTCACCGCGAGCGTGGTCGATGATGATATTCAAAAATGCTTAGCTGTTGGAATGGACGACTACATTCCAAAACCCTTTAAAGCCGACATGTTAAAGGCGAAGTTGGATAAAGCATTTGGTCTTCGCTTTAAGAAACCTTTGAGCGCCGAGCATATACCAGAAGTAAAAGACGTAACCGAAACCTCACCTTTGCCTGCTCAACGTGTGGGTGAGCCAACGATTAATGCTTTGTCACTGAAAACAGAACGAGTTTTGCTGGTAGAAGACAACCGAGTCAATCAAAAAGTGGCGTCGTTACTGTTGGATAAGGCAGGCTATCAATATGAAATTGCAGAAAATGGCCAGGTAGCCGTGGAAAAATTCCAGCAAGATTCCAACTTCGCCGTCATATTGATGGACTGCATGATGCCAGTGATGGACGGGTTCGAAGCGACAAGGCAAATTCGTGCTTTTGAAAAGGAAAACGGGCTTAAAAAAACCCCCATCATCGCGTTAACCGCCAGTGTCGTAGATGATGATATCCAGCGTTGCTTTGACTCAGGGATGGATGCCTATGTGCCAAAACCAGTGAGAAAAGAAAAGCTACTGCATCAAATCGAAACGATGATTTAGGTTAACGGCTTATGATGAGTCTCGGTCCTCGTTATCGCCCTTCCTCTTGGTTGCTTGCGACAAGCACGTTGATACTGGTTTATCTTCTGCTCCTGAGTGCGCCCTTGTACGCCGCTGATAACTACGCCATTTTTTCATTTAATTCAAAGTTTGATGCGCTAACAATAAACAAGGCAAGAAAACTCTACAGAGGTAAAACAAGCCTGTTACAAGGAGAGCGAGTTGAGCTTTCTGACTGGCCAGAAACGTCAACCGAACGGACAGAGTTTTATCGCTACCTTCTTAATAAAAATCTTGCCCAAATGAACGCACATTGGGCGAGTTTGTCGTTCTCAGGTAAAGCCCGCCCGCCCAAAGTCATCGAACAGCCAAGTATCGATGCTCTATTGGCATGGATGCAAGAACAACCCAATCGAATTGGCTACGCACCTGTAAACAGTCTGCCATCTAACGTCCACATTCTATATGTTGTAAGCTCGGAGAATTGATATGAAAAAATATCTGACCACAATACTACTTACCAGCATGGCTTTTCCGAGCATAGCAACCATTGAAATAACAGATAACCTCTCATTGAGTGGGTTTGGTTCAGCCTCCTGGGCGAGATCAGATAACCACACGCCGTTACTGATCAACCGATTCATCAAAGACGAAAGCTGCTTTGATTGTGATACAACGTTTGGTGTGCAGCTAGATTATTTCTCCGGTGCATTGCGTTCGTCAGTACAAGTGGTAAAAAGGCCACAAGATCACTGGAGTGACCCGCAGCTCGAATGGGCGTATCTTGCCTATACGTACAAAAACTACGATATTTACGCAGGCCGATTAAGGCTGCCCCTATTTTTAGCGTCCGAGTATTATTACGTCGGGCATGCGCTCACGCCCGCTCGTGCTCCCACAGAAGTGTATGATAGTTTACTCGGTATCACGGCCTATAATGGATTTTCAGTTCGTTGGCTTTATGACCTCAATGACAAAGCGATGATTACTGCTATGCCATTTGTAGGCTTCAAAGACGATAGCGATATCACCATCAATGACAACACAAAACTTAAAGTGGATGTGAATGATGTCGTTGGCATCAATGTGACGCTAAGTGGTGACCGCTATCGCTGGAACTTTGTTTATTTAAACGGAGACTACGACCAAACCACCATTCTTTCGAACGCCGAACAAGACATTCCAGGCCTTGGCACTATTGTGGTCGACCGTTTGACGCTTACAGAAAATGACTCAAAGATAGACCTGTATTCGTTGGGGGCTAAGTATGAAATAGATCGATTCACTATAGCGGCAGAAGCCCAAACCAGTGATATCTCAACCACTTGGTACGCCACCGCCAGTTATAATAGGAACAAATTCACACCGTACACTGTCTACGGGCAAATCTTCGATGAACATGAAAATAAAGCCGGAGATAGCTACCTTTTGGGATTGAGATATGACATCACATACAACGTATCTCTTAATGCAGAATGGCAATATTTTAAGGCGTTTGGTGATGGGTTAGGTACCTTCTCATCAATGCCGGAAGACGATAATTCCAACATGTATACGTTAATGCTCAACTTTGTTTTCTAGTTTTGCTTCTGTTGATTGGCACTTTTCTGCTTCATTTTGAGTTGCTTATCTTTTCGCCTTAACGCTCTAAAAAATTTCGACTCTTCGTGATACCAACCTAATACGCTAATAGGGAATCCCACCAGCATCATGATAAATAAATCCGCTGGCAACTGTTCAATGATATCCATAAAGGAGTGCAAGTCGCCAAAAATGAATAAACCAATTACTTTACCGACCAGCAACGCACAACAAATCATAAAAAACGACTTTAAGATGTAGTGCCATTTGCCTTTTTTACGTTCCTCTTTCCAGTAACTATATTTGTGCTCGCGGTTATACATCTCCCCTCCATACGTGACATTGTCACTCAGCACATAACCACTTGGTTTCAGTGCGCCACATCACTTTAAGCATAGTGTGAATAACAAGGCATTGCTGTCCAAACCAGCCGATCAGCCTAAATATTTTGGACAGCATTATGGAGAGCATGACGCGATGCAGGCTAGTGACAAAACAAGATATAACCCAAGCCTTTGCTCATGCAGGGTTAACCAGATGCGTTGTGGTTATTGCTTTCTAAACACCCAGACAGGGCCAATAAGAAGAAATTGTAAGTCTTCGTAAAATGAAGGCTTGGTTCCTTCTATTTTGTGCCCGATGAATTGCAACATCCAGAGAACACCAAAAATAAGTAAAGAGATATACAGAACCGGAAGTTGCAGCACTTCCAATGACCAGATTAAGCCAATACACGCCAATGTATAGCCCAGCATCATCATGAAGACACTGAGAGACAACCGGTAATAAAATATCCAAACAGGAATGACGGCTAACCATACCCAATTTATTTGATAACCGACGATAGACAATTGAGGAATCGACCAAATTAACCCAACGACAGAAAGATAAATGCCGGGCACGGCTATCGCGTGAATTTTTCGATTGATTGGGTTTTGATGACTTTCCCCATAGGCTTTAAGCCAGTCAGATAGTGCTCGCATAGCATTTCCCTCTTTGCCCTTATACTTTTTATATAGCCTGTACTTAATAAAGGCGCGAGTTTTTCTGAAACACGAGCTAATAATTCAATTCGGTCATGGTGATAAGAGCAAGATATCCGTCACTTTCTCCTGCCAATACTCTGATTTATCTGTGCTCTAACTACGCGAAACCTAACGAAGCACGCTGAGCTTTCGTCAACTTAGCAATGACAAGCTCGTATGAACGTTCACATAAATCCTGGATAAGTCCATCCTCGACATCTCCATTGAAATACACCGTGACCCAGTGTTTTTTATTCAAATGGTAACCGGGGGTGATATCAGTGAACTGAGAAGTCAGCACTTCACCATCCTCGGGTTTTACTTTTACACTGACGTAGTCTCGACCATCTCTTTGGGCAAGTATTGCGAACATTTTCCCTTTGATCTTAAAAACTAAAGCTTCAGGTCCAAACGGAAAGTCACTTTCCGCGCACATAAACGTATTAAGGTACGTTTCTAACGCTTTGATTTGCATCCCACACCTCGCAATTGATTTTATTCAAACTGTGGCAACAAGCTCTTTAATGCCTCATTAAGCTTTAACTTTTCTTCATCAGACAAGCCATGCATAAAGCCTCGTTGAACCTCAACATGTTCAACAATCAACTTATCGATAAGCATCAAACCCTTAGCCGTCAATTCAACCGTAACACTGCGTCTATCTTCCTTACTATGTTCTCTGACAATTAAACCTTTCGTTTCCAACTTATCTAAACGATTGGTCATCGCTCCGGACGTAAGCATCATTGACTCGATCAAGGCTGATGGCGTCAAACAGTATGGCGCTCCTGCTCGACGCAACGTCGCCAGTACATCAAATTCACCCATTTTAAGGTCATACTGCTTATGAAGCTCTGCGACTCGAGTCTCCATGTGTTTGGCAATTCTCATTAATCGCCCCATGATGGCCATCGGCTGTGTGTCGAGCTCAGGCTTTTCTTTAAACCACTGCTCTACCAGTCTATCAATTGCGTCCATTTCTTACTTCTCTCCAAAGCAACGCGGCTTGTCTAATTACTTTAACATGAAGATACTTTACAAAAAGTAACCTAAGGCGTATCTTTGCACTTAATTATCTTAACGTAAAGATATTTGACATGAACATTTTACTCGCCATGATCCCGGCGTTTTTCTGGGGCACGACTTATGCGGTTACGCAGTATACGGTGCCAGATTGGCCTCCTATTCTGCTGGGTGTCCTGCGCGCGCTGCCCGCGGGCTTACTGCTACTCGCGATAAAGCCGACATTGCCGAAAAAGCACGAGTGGAGAGCCCTGCTTGTATTAGGCACGATCAACATCGCGCTGTTCTTCTGCCTTGTCTTTGTCATGGCACTCACACTGCCTGCGGCGATTTCAGGCGTGGGTATGGTTTCATTACCCGTATTTGCGATGCTGTACAGTTGGGTGGTCTATAAACGCCGACCTAACGCGTTACAGGTATGCCGAGGCCTTGCTTTGGTTGTCCTCGCGTGGCTGCTATTTAATCCGGCAACCATCACACTGAATCCGGTTGGTTTGATTGCCATGCTTTCTGCCATTATGTGTATTGTGATCGGCAGCAGCGTTACTAAAGCACTCGGTACAAGAATGCATTGGTGGACGGTCCTGACTTGGCAGTTGATCATTGGTGGCGTGATTCTGACAATTGTTTCCGCTGTGATGGCTAGCCTTGATCCTGAGCCATATCTCAGTGCGGTACGACATACGTCGCTGGCTAACATCCTGGGGCTGCTCTGGGTGATCATTCTTAATACCGCATTAAGCTACACCATGTATGTCTGGCTTCTGCAAAGAATGTCTGTGGTTGACTTTACCTTTGGCAACATCATTAATCCGATTGCTGGTATTTTATCTGGCTTGTTACTGCTTGGAGAAAGCTTCACGCCTGTTCAATATAGCTTGATGTTGGGTATGATCTTGGTATCGCTACTACCACAACTTGTGATGAAATTTTTCAAGTAGGCATGGCCAACTTTATACCACTCTGGAAAATTAACTGATCAGGGAACAGGGGTCGATAAACAAACTCTATTTGCCATGGATGGCAAATCGAAGCCCCATGGATGGGTTCATGCGTGTTTGTTATCGATACCTGTTTTCTGCTTCTCTATCATTAAGTATGACCACTTTCTTACTTAGGTATTATTTAGGAAGGAACAGATTGATCAAAAAAGAGGAAGTCACTGACTTCCTCTTTGAATTAAGGCTCGATTTGTTTACTGGGTTTTACGCCAGCTCAAGAATGATTTTTTCCAGTTTGTCTAAACCTTCGTTCAGTACTTCTGACTCGATAGTTAGCGGTGGAAGCAGACGAATAACGTTCGCTTTTACCCCACAAGAAAGCAGAATGAGACCGTTCTCTTGCGCTTTAGCAATGACCGCTTTGGTCATGTCTTGCAGAGGCTTACCCGTTTCTGGATCAGTAAATTCAATCGCCATCATGGCGCCAGTGGTACGGATTTCACCAATCGCAAGCACTGATTTTTGCAGCTCAGTCATACGTGCATTAACCACTTCGCCAATGCCCATCGCTTTCGCACACAAGTCTTCTTCTTCGATGATTTTCAGTACTTCCAGACCAGCAACACAACCTAGTGGAGAGCCAGCATAAGTACCGCCTAAGCCACCTGGAAGTGCAGAGTCCATGACATCTGCTTTACCAACCACAGCTGAGATTGGGAAACCACCCGCAATGCCTTTCGCCATGGTCATTAGGTCTGGTTCAATACCCAGGTATTCGGTCGCAAACATCTTACCGGTACGGGCGAAGCCTGTCTGGATTTCATCAGCAATCAGCATGATACCGTGCTTGTCACACAACTCACGCAAGCCTTGAGCAAACGCTTCAGGCGCTTTGTAGAAACCACCCTCGCCTTGTACAGGTTCAAAAATGATCGCTGCAACGCGTGAAGGCTCGATATCACAAGCAAACAGATCATCGATCGCTTGTAGGCTTTGCTCAACGCTGATGCCGTGGAAGGCATTTGGGTATGGTGCGTGGTAGATTTCATTCGGGAAAGGACCAAAGCCTGCTTTGTATGGCGCGACTTTACCCGTCAGACCCATTGTCATGTTGGTACGACCATGGAAGCCACCTTTAAACGCAATCACGCCGCTACGGCCAGTGTGGGCACGTGCTACTTTCACTGCGTTTTCTACCGCTTCTGCGCCTGTTGTCAGGAAGATGGCTTTCTTCTTAGTCTCACCCGGAGCAAGTTCAGTTAATTTTTCCGCCAGCTCGACGAATGATGCGTAAGGCGTCACCATCGCACAAGTGTGTGAGAAGTTATCGAGCTGAGCTTTTACCGCTTCGCTGATGCGCTTATGAGAATGACCAGTATTAGTCACCGCAATGCCCGCCGCGAAATCGATGTACTTGTTACCTTCAATATCCCAAACATGCGCGTTCTCTGCTTTCTCTACGTAAAGCGGGTATAGCGCACCCATACCTTGAGCAATTACCTGGTTTCTTCTTTCGTGTAGTTGTTGGTTAGTCATTGTTTTTATCCTTAGTTACCGCCAAAGCAGAGATATTTCACGTCCATGTATTCATCGATACCCTGTTTTGCTCCTTCTCGTCCGATGCCGGACTGTTTAACACCACCGAAAGGAGCCACTTCAGTAGAGATCATGCCTTCGTTAATACCCACCATGCCGTATTCAAGCGCTTCTGCGATCTTCCAAACACGGTGAATGTTCTGGCTATAGAAGTATGATGCTAAGCCGTAAATCGTATCGTTCGCCATTTCGATAAGCTGTTCATCAGTATCAAAGCGAATCACTGGCGCGACAGGGCCGAAGATTTCTTCAGAAACAATCTTCATGTCGTGAGTCACGTCTTTTAGCACCACTGGCTGCATGAACAAGCCATCAAGCTCTTTAAGCTCAGTGACTGGCTTCGCACCTTGCTCGATAGCACCATCAATTAACGCTTGGATGCCCTGCTTCGCTGACTCGCTGATCACCGGGCCGATATTCACGCCCTCTTCCAGGCCATTGCCAACTTTAAGCTGCTGTACCGCTGCATCAAACTTAGTGACAAACTCGTCATACACTTTGCTGTGTACGTAGAAACGGTTCGCACAAACACACGTTTGGCCAGCATTGCGGAATTTAGACGCCATAGCACCAGTTACTGCGGCATCGATATCTGCATCATCAAATACGATGAATGGTGCATTGCCACCCAGCTCCATAGATGTGCGTTTTACGTCACCCGCACATTGCTGCATCAGCACACTGCCGACTTGAGTGGAGCCGGTAAACGAAAGCTTGCGGATCAGTGGGTGTGACGTGAAAATCGCGCCAATCTGACGAGAGCTTTCCCCAAGAACAACTTGAAGTACGTCTCTTGGAATACCCGCTTGATAAGCGAGTTCAGCCACTGCAAATGCAGAAAATGGTGTGGCTTCTGACGGTTTCACGATAAAAGTACAACCTGCCGCTAGTGCCGGACCCGCTTTACGGGTGATCATTGCGATTGGGAAGTTCCACGGCGTGATGGCACACGCAACACCAATTGGCTGTTTAATGGTCACCAAACGCTTGTCTGCACTTGGTGCAGGAATCGTGTCACCGTAAGTACGTTTCGCTTCTTCTGCAAACCATTCGATAAAGCTTGCCCCGTACAGCACTTCGCCTTGAGCCTCTGCCAACGGCTTGCCTTGCTCTAGTGTCATCAGGCGGCCAAGATCTTCTTTATTTTCTAGCAGAAGTTGGTACCAACGATTCAGCAAGCCAGAGCGAGTTTTCGCTGGCAGCGCCGCCCATTCTTTTTGTGCAACGCTAGCGCGTTCAATACCATCTAGAATGTCGGTTTCAGTCGTCACTGGCGCATAGCCAAGCACTTCGCCCGTGGCTGGGTTCGTTACCGCTGTACCTTGCACTTCACTCGCCACCATGAACGAAAGAAGGCTTTTGTTTTTAATCTGTTCCATGGTTATTCCTTTTAACCGCTTTTCAACAGCGCCACACTAACGAAGCAACTCGTGGCGATGTATTTCGCTTTTTAAGCTGGGATCTGCTGTGTAATGCAGTGAATATTTCCACCGCCAAGCAGCACTTCTCTTGACGGTATAGCAATGATTTGATGCTCTGGCATCGCGTTTTGCAAAATTTCGATTGCGATCGCATCCGTTTCTTCGTCGAGCATCGGCAAAAATACATGGTCGTTCACAATGAGGAAGTTCGCGTATGACGCACTGAGGCGCTCACCGGCTTGTCGGCTCATTCCTGCACTCGCATCAATGCCATTGGCTTCAGCTTCACTGTAGTGCAGTGGCCCTGGTATTGGTAGACGGACAATCTCGATATCGCGTCCCTTTGCGTCTTGCTGTGACTTCAGCGCTTTTTCAGCTTGTCTGGAAAGCTCGTACTGCGGATCGCTAGGATCGTCAGTCCAACTCAACACGACTTTACCCGGTGCAATCACATGCAGCAGGTTATCCACATGACCATCAGTTTCGTCATTGAATAAACCATTTGGAACCCAAATGACTTTTTCGATGCCTAGATAAACTTTTAACTGCTCTTCAATTTCCGTTTGGCTCAAGTGAGGGTTACGACCCGGGCTAAGCAGGCACTCTTCTGTCGTGTAAAGCGTCCCTTCTCCATCGGTATGAATCGAGCCGCCTTCAAGTACAAACGGGGCGCGGTAGTAATCAATACCGATGATGTCGCACACGGAACCTGCAACTAAATCATCTTGCTGCCAGTTTTCATACAAGCCGTTGTATTCTCCGCCCCAAGCATTGAACTTCCAGCTAATACCACGGCGATCACCCGTTTGATTCACAACAACCGTTGGGCCAATATCTCGCATCCATGCATCGTTAAATGGAATTTCTACCAAACGAACGTCGGGATGAAGCAACTTTCGCGCGCGGTCAAAGTTGTGAGAACACACTGCAACACTGACTTTTGTCACGTCGACAATTGCGTTGGCGATTCTGGCAAACGTCTCCTGAGCAGGAACCGCACCGTCACGCCAGTTATCACGTCTTTCGGGCCAAGCTAGCCAGACTTCACTTACCGGCTGAAATTCAGCCGGAAAATAGAAGCCATCTTGTGCTGGTGTTGTAGATAACTTCATAGTAACGCCTCTTTAAACAGCCAACTTTCCAACGCTTGTGTATAGCTCTGGACGACGGTCGCGGAACAGACCCCAAGCGTGACGAGCTTTTGCTGTTGCTTCTAGATCGATCTCTGCGTAAATGATCGTCTCGCCTTCACGTGGTGCTTCCGCAATTTTTGCACCCGTGTGGTCAGTAATGAAAGAAGATCCGTAGAACGTGGTTTCAATGCCGTCATCCACTTCTGTACCGACTCGGTTTGAAGCGATTACCGGCACTAAGTTTGCCGCAGAGTGACCTTGCATCGTACGCTGCCAGTGGTCACGAGAATCCAGTGTTGGATCTTGTGGCTCAGAGCCGATTGCCGTTGGGTAGAAAATCGCTTCTGCACCATGCAAAGCCAGACTACGTGCTAGCTCTGGGAACCATTGATCCCAGCAAATGCCCGCACCAAATTTACCAAACTTGGTTTGCCATACTTTGAAGCCAGTGTCACCAGGGCTAAAGTAGTACTTTTCGCTGTAGCCAGGGCCGTCAGGGATGTGAGATTTACGGTAGTTTTCCAGTACCGTGCCGTCAGCATCGATCATCACTAGCGAGTTAAAAAAGGTATTACCCGCTTTTTCAAAATAGCTAACAGGAATAACCACACCCAGCTCTTTAGCCAAAGCACTCATCTCTTTGATAAGACGACAATTCTCTGTTTCTTCCGCTAATTCAAAATATTTTGCTTCTTGTTTTTTGCAGAAGTAAGGCGCTGCGAATAGTTCCTGAGGAAGAATCACATTCGCACCATTTTGTGCCGCTTCACGAATCGCCTTTTTTGCTTTTTCTAGGTTATCTTCCAGATCCCAGCTCTTAGTCAGTTGAAGAGCTGCAAATTTAACTACTTTGCTCATTGGATATTCCTTATCTCTTAAATCGCTAGTTTGTCACGTAAGTTGTAGTAAGCCGCACCCATTGCTGTAAATGGAATTTGGAAGTGACGGCCACCCGGGAAGGAGTAGTGTTTTAGTGCTGCAAACGCATCAAAGCGTTCCGCGTGTCCGGTTAAAGCTTCAGCTAGAAGCTTACCTGCAAGGTGTGTACACGTAACGCCGTGGCCACTGTAGCCTTGTAGGTAGTAAATGTTGTCTGCAAATGAGCCGAACTGAGGCATACGTGAATAAGTCAGCAAGAAGTTACCTGTCCACGCATAATCAATCTTAATACCCTTCAATTGAGGGAAAACTTTTTCTAGTTTTGGACGAATCAACGACTCTACGTTTTCTGGGTCACGCGCACCGTAAACGACGCCGCCTCCGAAAAGCATTCGCTTGTCTGCTGTTAAGCGGAAGTAATCCAGCAGGTAGTTACAGTCTTCAACACAGTAGTCACTGGTCAGTACTTGCTTTAGCTGCTCTTCATTCAGTGGTTCCGTAGCAATAACCTGTGTTCCACAAGGAATCGCTTTATTACTGATATTCGGTGCCAGACCACCTAGGTACGCGTTACCTGCAAGCACAACGTATTTGCTCTTAACGCTGCCTTGCGCCGTTTTCACTACTGGATTAATACCTTTATCAATCGATAGCACAGCAGACTGTTCAAAAATTTGGCCACCCAAAGAAACAAATGCCGCCGCTTCGCCTAACGCCAGTTTAAGCGGGTGAATATGGCCACCACGCATGTCCAGCAGACCGCCAGTATAAACTTTCGTACCTACGGCCTTTTCAACTTCACCTGCGTCCAGTAAAGTGAGCTGATCGTTGCCGTAGCGTTCCCAGTTTTTCTTATGCTCTTCAAGACCTTTAAGCTGCTTCTTATTCAGCGCCGTGAACAAGCCACCTTGTTTTAAATCACATTCAATGTCGTATTTATCAACCAGACCACGGATGATGTCGCCACCTTCAAAGATCATGTCGCACAATGCTTTTGCCTGGCGTTGGTCGTAACGGCTTTCAATGACGTCAACATCTCGGCTGTAACTGTTGACGATCTGGCCACCGTTACGACCAGTTGCTCCAAAACCTACTTTTGCACTTTCCAGCACAACTACTTTGAAACCTTTTTCTGCAAGATGCAGTGCAGAAGAAAGACCAGAGAAGCCTGCGCCAACCACACACACATCACACTCGATGTTGTCTTGAAGTTGTGGGTAGTCCGGCATGTTTGGCACAGAGTGCGCGTAGAACGAATCCGTATGCTTGTTCATATTGATATTCCTTTATTAATCGTCAGCTGGGTTAGAACGTGTGCCTTTTTAGGCGTGAAGGCGAATCCAAGTGGTCTTGGTTTCTGTGAATTTCTCAATGGCGTGCAGCGATTTATCTCGCCCATTTCCGCTCATTTTGAATCCACCGAATGGAACCGTCATGTCACCTTCGTTGTAGTTGTTCACCCATACCGAGCCGGCTTGTAGTCGTTTAGCGACTCGGTGAACACGGTTGATGTTGCTGCTCCAAAGTGCCGCGCCCAGGCCGTACTTAGAGTCGTTGGCAATTTCGATAGCTTGTGCTTCATCCTTGAATGGAATCACACAGAGTACTGGTCCGAAGATTTCCTCTTGAGCAACGCGGTATTGATTGTCCACGTTATCCAAAATAGTTGGCTCGACGAACGCACCTTGACCTTCAACATTGCCACCACAGCGCAAAACGGCGCCTTCAGACTGGCCTAATGTAATGTATTCCAACACTTTTGATTTGTGGTCTTGGTCAATAAGCGCACCCATAGAAGAACTAGGATCCATTGGATCTTTTGGTGCAAAAGCTTTAGCCGCTTCGATCACTTTTTCGATGAACTGCTCTTTAATGCTTTCATGAATCAGCAGACGCGTTGCTGCTACACACACTTCACCCTGGTTATAGAAGCAACCCGCTGCCGTTTCAGCCGCTGCGCGGTCTAAATCGTCACAATCTTCGAATACGATGTTGGCGTTCTTACCACCTGCTTCTGCAAAGACACGTTTCAGGTTGCTTTCGCCAGAACGAACCATCAGCTGGCCAGCGATGCGCGTAGAACCAGTGAAAGCGATACAATCCACATCTTGGTGTGTTGCCAGCGCGTCACCCGCTTCATGACCAAAACCTGTGATGACCTGGAACACTCCCTTTGGCAAACCAGCTTGTTCTGCAAGTTGACCTAAGAAGATAGCAGTGAGTGAGGACTTTTCTGACGGCTTAAGGATCACGCTGTTGCCTGCCGCAAGAGCTGGACCAAGCTTCCAGCAAGCTAGCCAAAGTGGGAAGTTCCATGGAACAACTGCCGCGACAACACCAATCGCTTGGTGAGAAATAAACGCGTGAACATCTTTTTCTGTTGGCGCGACTTCGCCATAGACTTTATCGATCGCTTCTGCGTACCAGCGTAATGATGAAGCTGCGCCAGGGATATCTGTAGAGAAGCTGTGAGAAATAGGTTTACCGGTATCCAGAGTTTCAAGCAGAGCCAACTCTTCACGGTTTTGGTCGATCAGATCAGCGAACTGTTTTAGAATCGCTTTACGATGTGCAGGGCTGCTTTCACTCCACTGACCTGATTGAAATGCTTTACGAGCGTATGACACCGCAAGATCGACATCTTCACTTTCACAACGAGCAATTTCGGTAAATATTTCGTCTGTTGCTGGATTAACGACAGGGATCGTTTTTCCACTTAATGCTGCGCTGTATTCACCGTTGATGTACGCCCTGTTTTCGATGTTTAGATTGTTCTTAAGTTCAATCCATTGTTCTTGAGTTTTCATACGCTCTCCTTGTTATCACACAAGGCAAGCACCACCTAGAATGTGGTTGGCGTATGCGCGCTTATCATTCGACAAGCCTTGTCTGTGTGATTCGTAAATCTGTGTGGCTGCGTCGTATCAATAACGTACGACTCGCCTTCTTTGATGACGAACGAACGGCCTTTGTATTCCAGAGTGATTTCACCCTCTAGTACCGTGCCAATTTCTTCGCCTTCGTGTTTTATTTCAGCTGAACCTGTTGTTCCGTGTGGTGCATATTCTTCGATCAGGAATCCAATCACCTGCTCTTTCGTGCCGTTGGTCACCAGTTTCATCGAAACGGTTTCGCTGCCCATTTCGACCAGCTCTTCTGGCGTAACGACAACTTTCACTTCATCATTCTGAGTTTGTTCAAAAATGAAAAACTCCGACAGAGATAAAGAAAATACGTTCACTATTTTTTGCAACGAGCTAACCGAAGGGCTCACTTTGCCATTTTCAATCGATGAAATAGCACTGTGAGTAATGCCCGCTCGCTCGGCTAATTCTCGTTGTGACAATCCATGTTTTTTTCTTAACTGAACAATATTTCTACCAATCTCTTGATTGTCCATTCATGTGGCTCCAAAAATTAAAGAGAAGCCGCCATAATAAATTCTTTGAATAAAATTTGTGAGAAATGATTGGTTTTTGCTTTCCATTCTGGGTGCCACTGCACGCCAACGAAATATTTTTGTCCAGCCAGGCTAAAAGCTTCTATCAAACCATCGGGTGCTTTCGCTTCAACTTTAAGCTGTGGCGCCAGCTGATCAACACCTTGATTGTGCAGCGTATTGACTTCAAAGAAGGTCGTATTTTCCCAATGATTTTCAACTAACCATTGTTCAAATAAGCTCTCCTTTTGAACTAATACTGCATGAGCAGGCGCGTATTTCTGTTCGAAATCATCAACAGGTGCTTCGCGGTGATCATTAAAACCAGAATCGTGAACCGCAGGGTTAAGAGTGCCACCTAATGCAACGTTCATCTCCTGGAAGCCGCGACAAATACCAAGACAAGGAATGTCTTTATCTACCGCGTGTCGAATCAGGTTCAGTGCCAATTCATCGCGTGCTTCATCTTTCTTATTCTCAGTATGGCTAGCGTTGTAGCGATGTGGCGCAACATTTGAGTGGCTGCCCGGGAACAAGAAACCGTCACAAAGCTCCAGGATTGAGTCGACTTCATCACTCGACATATCCGGCGCTAACATAACAGGTAGACCACCAAAGTCTTTCACTGCGCGTAGGTAAAAATCATTGACTGCCTGAATTTGGTAACCACCTAACTCCTTGGTGCAGCTAACAACGCCAATGATGGGTGTGCGTGTCGTTGTCATAACATATCCGTGTTCAATTTATTTAACATCAACACTACAAACCGTGTACAAAATTATCAACACCAACGTTCGACATTGTCGCCAAAATGTGACATAGAGCACTTTTTAGCCCATTAATTTGAATATTTATGCTCATTATATTGAACAAATCAAAAACGACTGTTACAAAATAGTTAACAACAAAGCACAAAAATAACCCATTAAAAAGCCAGAACACAAGATAAGTGATTGTTTAAATTGAATATAGCTGAATTAACACGCTCATTAATTAACGCTTTGTAATTTAATTGTTAATTTGGCTATCTCTAATTTCTACGCATCTGGCTATTGGAGAAAAAAATGGAATCGTATCTACAGGAAGTTCAAAATTTTAAACAACAGTGGCCCAACATCGAGTTCGTCGACCTCATATTTACCGATATCAATGCTACACCAAGAGGCAAACGTATCCCGGTAGAGGCTTTGGAAAAGCTTAACAAAGGTGTCGCATTACCTCTTTCAACAATTACGCTCGATACGAAAGGTAATGTGGTAGAAACGGCAGGGTTAGGCGAAGACTTGGGCGAACCGGACAATCTTTGTTTCCCGGTTAGCGGTACATTGATGCCAACCGCGAAAGAACAAGTTGGCCAATTACTACTAAGCATGATGGATGATTCAGGAAAACGACCAAATCCTTTGTTCATTCGCAATATCCTCGCTTCGATGCTTGAGAAGTTAAAGGCTAAAGATCAGTACCCTTGTGTGGCTCTGGAACTGGAATTTTACTTAATTGATAAACAGCGCGGTGAGCATGGCACCCCTTTAACCGCAATCAACCCTACTAAGAAAACACGAGAGAAAGACACTGAGGTGTACGACTTAGACGGGCTTGATGACTACGCAGACTTCTTATCTGATCTCAACAAAATCGCATTGGAACAAGGCTTAAATACCTCAGGCGCTCTTTCGGAATCGGCTCCTGGCCAGTTTGAAATCAACTTTAACCACTCAAAAGATGTCCTTCGTGCGTGTGATGAAATCATCATCGCTAAGCGCCTGATCCGTCAGGTGGCCCACCAGCACGGGTTCGACGCAACCTTTATGGCTAAGCCTTTCGGCGAACAAGCTGGTAATGGTATGCACATCCACTTAAGTTTGATGGATAGCGCTGGCAACAACCACTTTAGCCAACAAGATGGCGAAGCAAGTCCCCTCTTTTATCAAACTATGGCGGCGATGCTTGAACAAACATCAGATGCCATGGGATTAATTTGTCCTAATGTTAACTCTTTCCGCCGATTTGTTCCTGGTGCTTACGTTCCGACAAAAGCGGACTGGGGCGAAAACCATCGTGGTGTCGCATTACGTGTTCCTATCAGCGATAGTAAAAACCGTCGCATCGAACATCGTATCGCGGGAGCTGACGTTAACCCTTACATCCTCGCTGCAGTAGTACTTTCCGCGGTATTAGCGAGCGGAAACTATACCAAAGACCAATGTCCATCAACCTTAAGCGACGACGCGATTGACTTACCAGTGCGTATGTCAGAAGCTCTAGAGCAGTTGGAACACAGTGAGCTGGCTCAGTACATTTCAAGGGACTTTATCGATATGTATTTAGCTTGCAAACGCAGTGAACTCGCTGAATTTGAGCGCGCTATCACGCCACTGGAAATTGACTGGATGTTGCACTCGGCATAAACAAAGGAAATGTAATTTATGACTACGCAAACAAAGGCGATGGATGCGCCGTTAAAATTCAACATGCAACATATGATTATCTCGTTAATTTGTGTTGCGACATTCGTACTATTTACGACGATCGGATTAAATCACGAAGAGGGGCAAACCTACGGATGGATGAGCCTTCTTCCAACCGCATTGGTTTTAGTCTTCGCGTTAACGACGCACCGAACTGTAGAAGCGCTGTTTAGCGGCGCAATTGCCGGGGTTCTATTACTTAACCCAACTGAAGCGGTAGAACAAATCGTTGATATCTCAATGACGGTGATGATGGACGAAACCATTGCTTGGATCATCCTGGTATGTGGCTTGATGGGCGGCCTGATAGCGATTCTTGAGAAAGGCGGCAGTATCCTAAGCTTCTCAGACATGTTGGTGACAAAGGTTAAGAGCCGTAAACAGTCGATGGTAATGACGTTTTTGCTTGGTATTGTTATCTTTATCGACGATTACTTAAACGCGATCGCTATCTCTTCATCAATGAAGAAGGTAACCGATGGCTACCAAATCTCTCGAGAAAAACTATCGTACCTTGTTGACTCAACGGCGGCACCAATCTGTATTCTTGTACCAATCTCGACTTGGGCTATCTTCTTTAGCTCTCTTCTTGAGTCAAATGGCGTTGCTGAGACAGGTAAAGGTATTCAAACCTATATCGAAGCGATCCCATACATGGCTTATGGTTGGGTAACGTTAGCCATCGTTCTGTTGGTTGCGATGGAAAAGATTCCAGATCTAGGTGCGATGAAAGCAGCAGAACAACGAGCTAAGAATGGTCAAGTTCGTCCTGACGGCGCGACCGATGTAGATTTTGGCTCTGATATTGCGGCTCATACTAATCCAACAATGGGTCTGATTAACTTCCTACTGCCGATGGTTGTTCTGGTTGCAGCAAGCTGGTACTTCGGTATTGACCTATTAGCTGGTGTATTTGTAGCAATTATCTTCACTGTATGCTTCTACGGTCTACAACGACTCATCTCGATGAACGACATGTTTGAAGCTGTTTATGATGGCATTAAAGTCATGTTACTACCGCTTGCGACAGTAATTGGCGGCTTTATGCTGAAAAATGTCAACGACTCGTTAGGTGTAACACAATACGTTATCGAGACAGTTAGCCCATACCTGAGCGCGTCTTATTTCCCTGCAATCATCTTCCTGATTACTGGTGGTCTGGTATTCGCGACAGCATCTTCTTGGGGTACATTCGCAGTAGCAATGCCTATCGTTCTGCCATTGGGTGAACAACTTGGCGTACCACTGCACTTAACGGTTGCGGCTCTACTTTCTGCATCTGCTGCGGGTAGCCATTCATGTTTCTTCAGTGACTCAACCGTACTTTCTGCACAAGGTTCAGGCTGTACTTCAATGCAACACGCAACAACCCAGTTCCCTTACGCATTGATCGGTATTATCGCAACAGCAATTTTCTTCCTTGTTATTGGATAATCACTGACCTTTAATACCAAAAGCCCCGCTGACAAATAGCGGGGCTTTGTTTTTTCTTCTATTCAATGCTTTTATTAATAAGTGTTAACTTTAATTTATATTTAATCATAACTAGTGACAATTAACGTTATAGTTTCATTTTAAACACACAACTCAATATAAAGTTAAAATTTAAAATACAATTAATAAGACAACGTTGCCACTGAGTCGTTACTAACGTTAATTGTTAGTCAATATC
Organism: Allocatenococcus thiocycli; assembly: GCF_921292965.1. Lineage (NCBI taxonomy): Bacteria > Pseudomonadati > Pseudomonadota > Gammaproteobacteria > Vibrionales > Vibrionaceae > Allocatenococcus > Allocatenococcus thiocycli. The sequence continues at coordinate 106,912 of NZ_CAKLCK010000051.1, read as the reverse complement.
TTGACGATCTATTTTTAAAACCGTAATAAGTTTGTATTATGCTCTCAAAACATACATACAATAATATTGCTCAACATGAAATTTTCAGATTTTTTAAAAGAGTTGCGTACAGATTGTCAGCTGTCTCAACTACAAATGCTAAACAAACTCGCATTGAACAACGATCAGTTTGCAGATCTCACCGTCGTAACTTATAGCCGTTGGGAAAGAGGCGTCTCAACGCCTCCACTCATTAAAATGTTAAATATAGCAAAAGTATTCAACGTGGATATTTTTGAGTTTTTAACCACAATACAATTTAAAGAGTCCAAGAGTCAGATAAAATCATTTGATGGTTTTTCTGCACATTTTGCAAACGTAAGCAACCACTTCCGATTGCTACAACCCCGACTGTTTAATGAAGAGTTCTGCTATTACGGTAAAGATGAGCAAACCCCTCCTCAAAATTTTTTAGCATCAGTTAAAAAGTACTGGAACGTTTTCTTAAAACAGCAAAATACGGATGATAATCTAATAAACACCAGCTATGTTGATAATGCACTGAACAATGGTTCGCTGTATATCACATCTTGCAACGAACCTGATGACCAAGAAGTCTTAGCTCAAGGTATCTACGTTTTGCAAAATACACATCGAGAGCAAAGTATACTTGATGACTTCTCAAATCAGACATTAAGTATTAAAAAGTTATCTTGCGTCGACAATGATTCGGACAAGTTCATTTTTGTGCCTTTAATCGCATTACACAGCACGCCGTGGTTAAACTTTAACCTTTATAACTTTGTTAAAACATTTACGAAAATTAAAGGGATTACAAAGATTTATATAGTGGCATCACAGGTTAAAACCTTTTCTAAGCTCAAATACCTAGGATTTAATATAGAGCAAACGATTAAGTCAGAGATTAAAAATAAGATTGGGAGTTCTTATGTCAAGTCAGAGATTTCTTTACATTTGATGTCTTGCGATTTTGATGAGTTTATCTGCAATCACGGGTTAGTAAACTTAATCAAGCATTATAAAGATTATTAATCGTCGTGTTTAATCTCCACACCACACGGCAACCAGTCACAAACGACACAAGCCTCTACTCGTGCGTAAATTAGCAAGAGTCGAGGCTATATCAGTTCATACGAATTTGAAATTTTCCATGGCGTCTTTGATTATTGAGACGTTAAAAAACGGTAATCTACAGTAATTTCAACCCGTCGATTATCAATCCTACCTTGTCGACTGTCATTGCTGGCAATAGGTTGTGTCTCACCTTTGCCTTCTACTGAAATGTTCGACTCTGGCATACCTACTTCTACCAAAAAATCTTTTACCGCTTGTGCGCGACGTTCAGACAACCGCATGTTGTATTCTTCAGGTCCTGACGAGTCAGTATGTCCAATAATGTTGAACACCGCGGTCGACTGTACAGAAATTCTGCTAATAATATTCAATAAGTGTTCTTTACCTGCTGATGTCAGTTCAAAGCTGTCAAATCCAAACAAGGTTGCATCTTGTAATTCAATCACGGTAATCGGTGTTGCTGCTGGCTCCTGTGTGACCACCTCAACGGTTTCGTATTTAAAGCGATTACTGAAGTTATAAGTGAATGACAAGTTGATGCTGTTAGAGTCGATATCTAACTCATCGTGGCCACCAACGGCACGAGTATATTGATAGCTCAAACCAGTCGAGACTTTATCCGTTAACCAATAATTAATACCTACTTCAGCCAGTGGAGATACACCATCATAATCTTTATTACTCTGAGTAGAGTGATCTTCAACGAACGTGAAGCCCATACCTGCGCGACCAAATAAGCTAATGTCTTCATTGATGTACGAATCGTAGCGCAGCGCTGTCTCGATCACATCAACATCAATTTTATGCTGGGCTGATTCAATTTTCCCCCAGCTCTGATAACCAATATCCCAGCTTATGTTGTCGTTAAGACGCACACCAGCAAACATGCCAAGATGGCTGCCATCAGGGGAACTGGCATGACTATTGTCATCATCAAGGATGTGATAACCGCCTTTCACGCCAAAGTACACATTATCAGACAGAAAGTTACCTTCTGCCGCCATTGTCTGTGAAGCAAACAAAGACATCAGAACTATTAAGTTTTTATTAATCATAAGCGGAAAATTTATCTCTTAAGGACTGTCAGTATCCGGCGATGGCTGACTGCTTAAAAATAGAATCGTGATTGAAGGGGCTGACGACAACCAGCCCCAAGTAATGGCATTACAGATAAGTCGCTTCTACGGTGATCGTAGCTTCGAACTTGCCGGCCTTTAACTCGCCAAGTAGTAGCGATTTGTAAAAACCTGCTAAGAATTTTAGTGTTGGATTAGGGTCATTAGAGAGATCGAACGTCTGATCGTAGTTGATTACGGTGTTAAAACCTGGCACTGGCATTCGCCCAGTAGGCAAGTCTTGATAAAGCATAATGCCGACATTTTCAGCAGCGTTAGTTCCGACTAGCTCGTTTTTTATATACCCAATAGCCTCCCCATTAGCCACTTCTATGCCCGTATCACTCGCTGTATTTATACGAATAATAGGCTGATAATCCTTCTGCGTACCAACGCAAGACATACCGATTTCAAACGATTTCAATGAGGACTCCACTACGCCACTGTCAACATCCCCTGCCCATACAGTACCTAAATCAATGGTTTGTTCTGGTTGTGTCACCTCGCAGGACGTTGCGATTGGCTGAAAGTTGGTAACGATAAACATGTTTTTCGCTCCCTGATCTTTCAGGCTCTGGCCACCAATGCCAGGTTCGTCACCTTGCTCATATTCCACATTAAACGGATGCAAATTGTTTAGCGTCACATCTGACAGTTGCGGTTGTTCGTAAAGGTCAGGGTTCAGTACCGACCAAGTCACGTTGACATCTAGCGCCCCATCAAACCCCGCACTTTGTGAGTGATACAAACCATCACCCATGCGGCAAGCAAGCGTTAAACCGTCACAACCTGCATCATTATCATCAATAGCATGAGGGCCGCCACCAACGTTGCTGATTGCCGATTGGTTTTCTACGTTGAAGTGATCATCGTAAACCATTTCGTAACGATCACCACCAGAGGTAATCACATCGCCATCAAAGGTAATCTCTGCTTTTACTCCAGAGCCAGGGATGGAAGGATGAGTACAGTATTCTCCTTCTGCCGTCCAACCCTCTGCACATGTCAGTGTAATAAACAGCGATTGTTTGTCTACGATTCGGCCTGCGGCATAAGGTGAAGAAACCCAGAACGCGTTACGTTCACTCACATCACAGGCAATGGATTCACCATCAGAGATTGCTTCCTCGGTGCGACACTTTGCCGCATGAGGGGTACGCATTAACAACGGGATGTATTTGCCCGCGGTTTCATCACCCATGTTATCGGCGGCGTTGCCGGCAACGTCACTGAGTCCGGAGAACAACTGGTACAAATCTGAACCCAACATGGTATCACTGTAAATACTGTCATTAATCGCGGTGGCTAAGTTGTCAAACAGTGTTTCCAGCTCGGTCAAAGACATGTTGTTCAACTGCGCCAAAATGTCATCGCCCGTCACGCCATAAGTCACTTCGCCAATATGACCGATCGCAGTACTTAAAATGTTCAAGCGCTGCTGTGGTGTAGTGACTGCTTTAAGTTGGGTGTACAGTTCCTTACGCTTAGTCGTTGGCATCGAGCGCAATTTTCTTTCTACTTGCTGTAGAATTTGCTCAACAATACGCTGTTTGTCGGCTTCGCTCAGTTTATCTACCACCGCTTTTAGCATTTGCGGGTGAGAAGCAGCGAATTCGGACAACTGACTTTTTAAACGCGCTTTTTCTTCATGACTTAGCTGGTTGTATTTTTCTTTTAACGTCTTCTTAATCTTTGTCTTTTGCTCAGCAGAGAGCTGGCTCATCGCTTGACGCGCAGCCTGCTTTTGTTCACTGCTCATCGATGATAAGTGTTTAGCGGCCATGTCGAGTTGCTTTTGGTCGATGCCGGACGCGTTTGTAGTGAAACTCAATAAGCAACAAAGCAAGGCTAGCGCTCCGCTAACTCGTTTGGTTAATTGTTTCATAATAAGATCTTTCATATTCTTTTGATAAGCAGTCCCAGCAGAGCAACGACACCCCACCGGAACTAGGAATTGCATCAATCGGCTAACGACATTCGATGGCTTGCTTTACGATACCCAACTCAGCGCTTACCTTTTGGGTACTCTGCGTCAAGTCATAAATGGCAGTACATGTTTGGTTACTCCACTGAACCTGCAGCTCACCTTTATCGTTCAGACCTGATAGATAAACTACGCTGTCGTTCCCCACATATGCGGCTTCATTAGAAATATCATCAGCTACTTTTACCACAGAGCCAAATGGGATGTTTTGCCCTTTGTGGCGTAGCGTTAACAAGGCTTTATAACCTTTGCGGACATTAAAGTTGGCTTTAACCACCGCACCCGCAGTCGGCGAAACGCTCTGGACGGCATTCGTCGCCTCCATATTTCCGCTAAGAGAATCGGTATCGATAGAGACTTCATTCTCGCGATAGCTGTTTACATAAGGAATCACCGCGTAACCAGCACCATCGGTATCAATACCGGTACCGTTGTTTACGTGAACATCTTCTGCATCATTGGTATCAACAATGACAATACCGTTGTATTCTGCACTGTTGACAGCCTGTGACATTGTCACGCCACCAGCATGGGCAACAATTGCCCCACTCGCGCCGTAGCTAAGCTGAGTACCATCTCGGCGTTTGCTCACCGTCGCATTTAACTCAGCCTGGCTGCCTGTGTAACCAATACTTGCAGAAGCTGCATCATTGTTCTCACCATCTTGAATCGTGGCAGCAAGGCTATAACTTAAATTGTCATCTTCTAGCGCGCTGTCACTATAAGCGACTCGGCCAGTAGTATGGTGGTTATTATCTTCTGTTATCGAGAAGTCCACATACCCACTATCACGCCACCCACTCAATGGAATGCTCGCATTTAGCATCATCTGACGATCGTCAGAATAACGATCGGAATCCATCATGGAATAAGACAACGAGTAAGACACACGACCAATATTGTTGTTGTAACTTACCGAGAGGTTGCGATCAGTATTGTCGGTATCCCAGTACGCTTGCTTGTAGCCATAGAGTGATAGACTTCCCCACTCACCATCTTTAATCTGTTGGTTAAAGCTAACCTGCAGGCGTTCTTTTTTATGGTCTTCAAAACCAAAAGTGATGCCCCCCGAATTCTCCGCAATTAAGTCTTCCAGAGTGTAAAAATCTTCCGTTGAATAACGGTAACTCGCCAAGGTAAACGATGCGCCGATCTGTTCGATATCTTTTGAATAGTTTAGGCTGTATGACTGCCCCTGCGTGTAACCTTCTTGATCCAGTTGCGCGATAGAGTGCGTGACATCGGCAGTTAGTGCGCCGAACATGCCCAGACTGACACCAACACCGAGTGCAAAGGCGTCATAGTCTTCTGAAAACTGTAAGCCACCATAAACGGTGAATCGGTTAGACAAGCCATACATCGCACTCATCTCTGCAACGAAATCATCAGAATCAATCGATGATGAATCGTACTCACCCGCGCTTAACGTGTACTTAAACTGCCCTTCACGTACCATGTTTGGCACACCTGAAAACGGCTGGATGAATGTTCGCTCTGAGCCATCTTCTTCAGTGATTGTAACCAGTAAGTCGCCGCTAAGAGACGTTGGATACAAATCATCAATCATGAACTGACCTGGTGATACCACAGTTTGGTAGATCACGGAGCCATCTTGTTCAACCGTCACTTTGGCGTTGGAATTGGCAATACCATGGATTACTGGTGCAAACCCTTGTTGACTGGTTGGCAGCATAGAATCATCAGAAGCCAATTGCGCACCGAGGAGTTTCACGCTGTCGAAAATGCTGCTTCTTGTACTAATATTCCCCGCTTCAAAGCGACTGCGAATGCTTTTTATGTCTCTGAAAACTTTGGTGCCAAGATTATCCCATTCGTGCTCTTCCATATCCGCATCGTAACGATAGGTGTTGTAGTTTCTTAGTCTCCAGGCACCGAGGTTGAAGCCGCTGCGGAAATTACCGTAATAATCGTTACTCGTGCTCTCTCCATCCGTCCAACTATTGATGCCTTGCAAGTTATAGTTCAAGAGAAAAGCAGGGACACCGTCGTCCCATGTTTCTGGATTAACCCAACCTTGTTGCGTGCGTTCTACGTAAATTTGCGGTGCGAACAGGTCTAAACGCTGCTTCTTAGCATCAAATTTATAAATGAAGTTAGGGATGTAATTTTCCCAGTCAGCGATTGTTTCGTTTTCATTTATCTTTTTCGTCGCTGGTATTTCGCCCATCTTCACGCCGTAATCTTCCAGAGTACGCTTGCTGATAAGAGGACGAAGGTCTTGCTTTCCTTTTAAAGCAACAAACTCTAAATCCGACAGCGCCATGTAGTGATTGTTGAAGTAAACATCCACTTTATAAATGCCAGGCAACATACCATCCGTTAAATTTACAAAGGCTTCTAAGTCTTGAGGCAGTGTCGCGCCTTCATCAAGTTCCAACGCGTTGAGGTTAAACTCACCGTCAGTCGCGTTGGCCACAATTGGGCTACAAAAAATGGCTACGGCAAGCGCAACCTTAGTCATTTTGAACATTATTCCACACCTATGAACAAGGCTGATATGGAGTCAGCCTTGTTCGGAATCCGAGGGGATAGCTAGAAAAGACGAAAAGTCAGTAGACGACGTTGATTCGTTATAGTTCTTGCGCTTTTTCTTCAGTGATCGCACCGAAATCGTTGATCGCTTTCCAGGTTACTTTGTGGTGATTCTCACCGCGAGCAGACAACGAGAATTCGACTTGCCCTTTTGGTGGAACCATATCGTAGCCTGTTTCAACCTTAACTCCATCTACTTTTAGATCGAATAAAGAGACGTAAAAAGGAGTCGGGTTATTTACCACCAATTGGTGATCAGAATATTTGAACGTTAATTGTTCATAGCCATTATTGCCCTGCGTATATTCAGTTAGGACATCAGCTGGACGATAAAACAGCTTAATACGGCTTTTTACTGCAATGTTCATGCTGTTGCCTGATGCAGTTTCGTGCACTCTCGGAATGGCTTTTACATTCACCCAAAATACAGACTCTCGGTCCTGAGGCAGTGTCTGTGCTCCTGTCGAGACAACTCGTAGCTCATTTTTACTGTTCGCAACCGACTTAACGAGTGGTGGAGTAACAATAAATGGCGCTTTTTTTAGTTCTTTTTGGTCACCTGCTGGGCCTTTATTGTCAACCCAAGTTTGAACCAGATAGTCGCTGTTTTCCGTACCATTATTGACCACGAACTTCGCTTGTTCCTGGTTGCCATCAAAGATAACGCGTGTACTTCCGATACCAAAACCACCAGCATTGGCGATCGAACTGACTGTAATCAATAGCGCAGAAAGGAGTTTATATTTCATCGGATCTACCCTTTTATTATCGCGTCCCTGCGACTTACTTCTAGTAGTACTTAGCCAGTTCTAATTATTTGTAGTTGATTGAAAACGTTGCATCTAGATCAGCGTGACCAGCCGTCATCTCTGAACCCGCTTTTGTTGCTACGTATTGAGCTTCAACTGTCACAGAGCCTGTACCGGCAGAAACTGGGTATGTTTTACTTTCTTCACCGTACGCAATGATGTTACCTTCGTCATCGTTTAGACGGATAGCAACACCTTCAGCACCGCCAGTAGCGATTGCGTAGTCACCTACTGCTGTTCCATCTTCACCTTCAGTAGAAGTAACGCGTAGAGAAACGCCAGTGATACTTTCAGGACAGTTAGTTAGTTCAAGGTTTAGAGGAACAGAAGTTGAAACATCACCTGCCGCTGCAAAGTCTGTGCTTACGTAAGTACCCAGGTCCAGACTTTCTTCAAATGGGTTTTCCATGCCGTTAACAGTACAAGTAGAGTCTGTGATAAAGCCTGTAAAGTGAACCACGCCGCCTACTGCTTCAGCGCCTTCAATTGTTGCTGCAAATGCAGACGTAGATAGAGTTAGAGCAATTGCTGTCGCTGCGAATACTGATTTCATGAGGAATCCTCTTATTTAATTTTTTTAATGTTAAAACACTCGGGGTAATGTTTGACTTCCCCTTAAAGACAGGTACATTATCTACACAGATCACAAAACAAGCGTTATCAGTTAAAAAAACTTTTTTTGAAAACGTTAATTACCAGAGCATTCCTACAACACCATCTAATCAATCTCACAGACAAACGTATAACGACATGGTCTCTAGCAGTGACAAATACGTACAGACCGTTATAGTTTTAGGGATGACCACGTATTGAAGACATGGCTCTGAGTAGCCAATAGCATTGATAACGCAAAGTCGATATGAGAAGAATTTTAGGAGTACAGCGATGGAATATAGATTGAGTTTACAGCGGTTGCTTAAGGCTATTCTCTTAACTTTCTGTGTACTGGTAAGCGGCTGCACTCAGAGTGACTGGCGAACTGCCAGCCGCGAGCCTGCAGGCATTGCTCCGAACCCTACTGATGTTAAACAAGCGGTGATCGAATTCTATGCTGCGGATGCTTTTGGATGGCGTGGCTGGTTTGCCGTACACACCTGGCTAGCGATTAAGCCAGAGAACGCGAATGAATATACCGTCTATGAAGTGGTTGGGTGGCGTGTCGGCCGCGGACAACCCGCACTTTATACCTATCAAACAGCTACACCTGATCGTTACTGGTATGGCGCTCGTCCCGAGAAAGTGCTCTCTATTCAAGGTGAAAAAGCCCGTAATCTCATTCCTAAAATTCAGCGCGTCGTAGAGCACTATCCTTACGCGAACGAATACACGCTATTTCCGGGTCCAAACAGTAATACTTTCCCTGCGTGGGTCGGTCAGCAAGTCCCCGAGCTTGATTTAGACATGCCGTTTCGTGCTATTGGTAGTGGTTACATTAACTAGGTGCTGAACTGGGAAACCGTCGATTAGTCATCACATTGCGAACAAAAATGTCCTCCACCTCGGGTGAGTTGTTACGTCACTATGCATTAAGTTGGTGACTTCATCTCTATAGAACAATTCACCCTATTTCAAACGAGCTTATCTAACACTCCCTTTCTTTAAAAGGCACAAATCATTTCCTCAACACAAGTAAGTAAAGCTTTCTCCTCCGCCCAGTAAACAGAGTCATTGTCTTTTTCAAACAAAACGACATAAATCTCTGGCTCACATGGACAATACGTAAAAAGCGGAGTCACCTCTTCTTTTCCACGGATTGCACCAATAACGTCGCTTTTTGTCACCGTAAATGAAAGTAACTGGCACTACCCAGCAACAGCTTAGGTTTTCTATCGTTAGTCGACAGGTACTTACCTAACATCTTGGAATCAAAAGGAGATTGATATGACAAACCAAGGAAGGTTCACCTTAACAGCGCTAGCATTGGCACTTTTATCGGGATGCAACAATGATGATGCAACCCCGGAAATCGAGGCTGATACCGTATTTTACAACGGTACGATTGTGACCATGGATGGGGATCAGAGCGTAGCGAGTTCTTTGGCGATCAAAGATGGCAAAATTGTTGGTTTGAATGTCGAAAGTGACTACTACTCATCCGAAGATACCCGACTTATCGACCTCAACAACCAAACCATCGTTCCTGGTTTCATTGACGCACATGGCCATTTGTCGATGGTTGCACAAACGGTTAACTTCGCGAACCTTGCCCCATCTCCGATTGGAAACAGTGACACTATAGCCCTGTTGGTCAATGAGATGCAGCAGTTTTGGGACGGTAAAACTTTAGCTGAAGGACAATGGATGGTCGGGATGAGTTACGATGACTCCTTACTGGCAGAGAAGCGACATCCAACAAAATACGATCTAGACCAAATTAGTACTGAGGTACCGATTGTTATCGTTCACGTATCCTTTCATCTAGCGGTTGTGAATAGTAAAGCACTCGAGTTGCTAGGTATTGATGCCACCACGGCTAATCCAGATGGCGGTAAAATTGTTCGAGTTTCTGGAAGTAATGAGCCGAATGGGGTTTTGGAAGAAACCGCGATGTACTTGGCAATGGGAGGTCTGTCATCCGCACCTCAGTCAGCCGATACAATAAAAACCACTTTTAAAGCCGCGCAAGAGTACTACGCTAGTTTTGGTATCACCACCGTACAAGAAGGGGCAGCGAGTCATGAATCAGTTTTACTCTATGAGGATTTAGGAGCCTCAGGTGATTTGTTCTTAGATATCGTCGCCTACCCGACTTGGGATGCGTACAGCATGATGAAACTGGATGGCTACGCACCAAGCAAAACGTACACAAATAACTTTAGAATTGGCGGCGCTAAAATTGTCCTTGATGGTTCACCACAAGGCAAAACCGCGTTTATGACTCAGCCATATTTAAATCCACCAGTTGGAGAAGCGGCCAGCTATGTAGGTTACCCCACCCTGACCAGCGAGTTTCTCGAAACTAAGCTGAGAAGTTACCTAGACGAAGGCACTCAGTTCATCGTTCACACTAATGGTGATGCGTCTGTCGATATGTATTTGGCCGCACTCGACGCAATCTCAACGGAAAGCGATGACTTTAGCAAAATTCGTCCGGTTTCCATTCATTCTCAAACCACTCGAGATGATCAACTAGAAGCGATGGTCAAATATCAAATGATCCCATCATTCTTTAGCGCACATACCTTTTTCTGGGGAGATTGGCATCGCGACGAAGTGTTTGGTGAAGAGCGAGCAATACGAATCAGCCCGACCCGCTCTGCAAGTAACTTAGGCATTAACTATACCACTCATAACGATGCTCCCGTTGTTGACCCAGATATTATTCGACTCATGTACAACACGGTAAACCGAGTTACACGCTCTGGTCAGACATTAGGAGAAGACCAAAAAGCAACCGCGTATGAAGCCTTGGCGTCAGTCACTAAAAACGCCGCATATCAATATCTTGAAGAAGATCAAAAGGGGACAATTGAAGTTGGAAAACTAGCCGATCTTGTGGTCCTTTCTGCCAACCCTCTAACCATCGAACCTGAAAAAATGAACACCATAGAAGTGTTAAAGACCTACAAAGAAGGTCAACTCGTCTACAGTCAATAATGATTAGACCTAAAAAGCTCAAAGAGCTAATTATCAAACGGCGCAAGATACCTGCGCCGTTTTCTTTTATCACACCACAAATACAGAACTCACCACGCATCACTGGATGACTAGTCAAATAAAAATTGAGTGCCTTAAGCAACGTGAGTGAGGTCGCACCTCAAAATGTGTTTCAAATTTACAAAAGTGAATTTTAAATTAAAACTTAATCCAAACTTGATCACATTAAAAATCCAAACTACGTTTTAATCATACCAAATGGTAATTTAATTACATAAAAGGGAATTATTATGTTGTCAGCTATCAAGGAAATGTTGGTTCATCCCAAAGATTACTCTGGTCACGATGTGGATACGGTGATCTCACAACTCGCCGCTCAAACAAGTACAGAGCCTTATATCTGGTCTTATATCGAAGAACAATCCGTTTACGAAAACACCTCAAATGGAATGCGCGTCTACCCTCACGAACTTCGACGATATATTTACTAAACCCTTACCAGCTCCACAACATGTGCCCTACGGTATACTTCGGTTGTAGGGCACATTCTCTTTTTCAAAAGGACTGGCATTAAAAAATGAAGCGTTAAGCGGATAACTCACACAACGCTTCAATTGCAGCATCAGCTTTTGATGATTGGACAAAGATATGATCGTGGTAATAGGCCGCAATGACATTAGCACTGATGCCTTTTGAAGCAAGTTTTGTGGCCACCGCAGCGGTCAGTCCAACCGCTTCCAGGCTTGAATGAACCATCAGTGTAATTTGCTTAAACGAGCCTTCAAACGATAAACCAGCTTTTCGGGCAGCCGATTTTTCGATCACCAAAGTGAGCCCTTCAGCTTCGGTAAAGGTCGCAACAGGATTAAGTGACAAATAGTTTTTAAGCTCACCTGAAACGGTACAAAACACAAACTCAGAGTCGACGAGCGTAGGGCGTAGTGATTTAAGCAACTCATCTAATTCGGTTATCCCTGCCATTCAGATATTCTCCATAACGCTTAATAAATGCGAAACTCAAGCTTTCTTGACAAATTTCGCGGTGACCATCATTTCACCAGCGCCATCTACTTTGCAATCCAGTTGATGATCTTTACCTTCGACGATGCGTCTAATCACGGCTTTAGTGCCAATCTTTAAAACAAGGGAACTGCCTTTAACCTTGAGATCTTTCGCCAACGTGACTTTGTCCCCTTCTGCTAGCAATGTGCCATTCGCATCATTGACGCTAAAAGCTTCTTCAACTTCAGACGGATTCCATTCATAAGCACACTCAGGACAAATGAGATGGTTTTGGTCTTGGTAGACGTATTCTGATTGACAGTTTGGGCAAGGGGGGAAAGCCATAGTTATCTCTTTTCTATTAAAATCTGGATGCTATGTTAATACGTCACACCAAAAATGCACGCGATACCTAAATGTTATATGAAAACTGCTATTAACATCCTAATCGCTAATAAGGTGAGTAACGTTTTGATTATCAGAATGACTTTTTTATTGCCCGCGTTAAATCTCGCCTTGGTGCCAATAAACGAGCCAAGAATCGACCCTAGCACCATATAAACAATAACATTTAAGTTAGACACGAGATCACTTGTAACCGCAGCGTATACCGGGATCTTAGCCAAATGACTGATGGTCAAAAACATAGAGCTTGTTGCGATAACAGCGTCATTCGATTTCAACTGTTTGGTCAGTACGGCGAGTGACAAAGGGCCCACAGCACCAACAATAAGCCCCAATCCCGTTTGTAGAAAACCAATCAAATAGTAGCTTTCGTACCGACGTATAAAGTGCGCAAATCGCTTACTCCAAAGATTCAATAAGATATACGAACCGATTGCGACAGGGACATACTCGAAAGAGAGTTTCGATAGAAAAAAACCAAATACCAGCATACCGATTAGAGAGCCAGCCAAAAACTTAGGAAGTAACGACCACTTTACATGAGCGAGCGAGAAGAACATACGCGATGAGTTGCTGGCGAGCTGTGTCACACCATGTATTGGTATGATTAAGCTCGGGCTGAGAAAACTGGGAAGAACGGCAATCAATAGCATCCCTCCACCAAACCCAATAAACCCAGCGATCGCCGAGGTTACCATCGCAATGAACCCTAAAATAAACTCTACTGGCACCACATTCCCCTAGCACTAACGCTTTAATATCTAGTTTTTATTTTGCTCTGGTAATTGCTCAAAACTCGGTACTTGAGACAGGTTTTTTGTCCAATTCGCACAGCTACCTACAAAAATTTTTGCCGTAGGTGAAATTGGAACCGGGCCATCAAGACTACCGGCGGGGGTGACAATACATTGAATATTCTCTGCTACCGTTGGCAATGCTGAGCCACAGTTTTGACAAAAGCTCTTGCTATGTAACGTATGCGGATGTTGATAAGTCTTAACGTACGTTTCACCCTGAGTCCAAACTAACGTAGAGTCTTGAGCAAAGAGATTAGCCGCATGCGCTGAGCCTGTATACTTTTGACAGCGAGTACAGTAACACAAGAAGAATGACTGAAACTCACCTGTGATCTCGAACTTTACACGGCCGCAAAGGCATGATCCTTTATGTACCTTTCCCACAAACCAACCCTCTCATTTACATATCAACACGTGTTGCTACAAATGCTTCTATCCACTGATTGGGCTCTGCAATAACAAACTCGTAGGCACGTTGATCAGATAACGTAATACGAATTGCTTCACTGGTAACGGGCATGATACCAGCCCCTTTCCCTATACACTTTTCTACCGAAACAATTTCATCACGCTTTAAAATGTAGGGGCCAAATGCAAGCTTCTGACTATAGGGTTTAAAAATGACCTCTGTGTCTGTCAAAGACAACTTTCCATCTGCTCTTGCTACACCAACCTGTATCGTAGCAGTAGACGATTTAATAATTTCTCCAGCCATGATATCTCCTTATATTCTGACCGACTTAACTAATGCCTTGTTAAACACTTTCATCTTTGTGACTAATCTGATTAGTGGTTTAAAGACAATTTCGTCACCAAAATCATCATTAAACGCATTAACTATAGAGTATCAAGAGGTGGCCCGGGACATGTAAAAGAACCTGTCGTCTTCTTTTTCCACCTGAAAACCGCTCCGCTGGTACAAGTGGTAAGCCGGACTAATTTTGAAAACTTTGAGCCGAATAAGAGCTAGTTTTGCCTCGTTCGCCAATCTTGCAGTTTCAGCCAGCGCTGCCGCGCCAATTCCCTTGTTTTGAAATGAAGATCGGACTTGAAGGTCACGTAAGTAGCAGTGCCCATCATCATATTCCAGACGGATTGCGCCAACGACCTCACCTTCAAACAAGATATCCCAACTTTCCAGTTTGGCAATGTGTTCCAATATCTGCTGTTGATCCCAGTCAACCGAATAATGCTCATAATAAGAACGCATATTATTAAAAGTGATCTCAGCTGACTCAGAAAAATCAGCCGTTGGCCGAAATGAAATGTTCATAATTCTCCTTTCTCCAGCGAAACACTAAAGGTAAACCACAGCTTCGACATTGTTGCCATCAGGATCTAACAAAAAGGCGGCGTAATAGTTAGCCGCGTACTTTTTTCTCAACCCTGGCTTGCCATTACAACTTGCTCCATGAGTTAAGCCTGCTTGATGAAACTCGATAACTTGTTCTTTATTAAGAGCAGAAAAAGCGATGTGGCTTTTCGCGTTGTTATCACCCTTTTCAATTAGAAACCTGACGTTTGGTTCCGTGGTTAAGCCAAAGCCAGCAGCAGAGTCATCTGCCCATTTTAACTCAATACCAAGTGGTGTTAACGCACGTTGGTAGAAGTCGCGGCAATTTTCAAAATCAACGACTTTAATTTCAAAATGATCGATCACTCTAATTCCTTGTGATGTGGTTTTACATTTCCTTGTAAATTCTATTAGGCATTAACTCTCTGTAAATTAAAACTTTAGCCCAAGTGCTTTCAAGTCTGCCTCACACTGCCGGGCGTTTTCAAACTGAATCGCCGCCATGCCAACCGTTTCAGCGCCTTCGACATTATATGGCATATCATCAATAAACACGGTTTCTGACGCCTTCAATGCGTACTGAGTTAGCAAAGACTGATAAATTTCTGGTTGCGGTTTTAACAACCCTAGCTCAGCCGAGACTGTAGCCCCTTCAAAGATATTCCAAAACGTATAAGTCTCTTTCAAGTACGAGACAATTTCATGCACATTATCCGTGAGTGCAAACACGCAATAGCCAGCCGCTTTAACTCGCCTGATCAGCTCGACCGAGCCATAAATTAGAATCTGGGTTTGCTTCACGTAATAAAACAATCGCTCGCAATCAAGTTCGGAGAAACCAAGAAGTTGTTGATATTGAAGTTTTGCTTCACTTTCAGAAATAATGCCTTTGTTCAGATCTAACCAAGTGTCTGACTGAAAGATACTTTTCACCTTTTCTTCTGCGGAGTCGATGTTTCCAAACGTTAACCTTACGATTTCTAACGGCGCCCAGCGAACAACCACATTTCCGATGTCAAAAACGACATTTTTAATAGTGTTCGATTCCATTTTGTACTCCTCTCTTACTGTCTATTTCAGAAGCGGATACACGATGTAACGCTCTTCAAAACGAAACAAGCACCACGATAAAAACGTAAGTGCCACGAGTGACGAATCCCCATCAATAATCTGGCAAAATTTATCTTTTGGCCATTGGATGGTCAGGGTTCAACTGAAGAAGATCCCAGAGGTTTCCGTACAAATCTTCAAATACGGCAACGGTGCCATAATCTTGTTCTTTAGGCTCACGGACAAAGTTGATTCCTATGGATTTCATTCGTTCGTAGTCACGCCAAAAGTCGTCAGTATTTAAGAAAAGGAACACTCGCCCACCAGCTTGATTGCCAATAAAATCGAGCTGTTCTGGTTTTGAAGCTCTTGCCAGTAGCAATGCCACGCCATGAGAATTAGGTGGAGCTACGACGACCCAGCGTTTATCTTCTTCCGGCTGGTATGTGTCTTCGAGAAGCTCGAATTGAAGCTTGTTTACGTAAAAATCGATGGCTTCGTCGTAGTCTTTCACTACTAACGCTATATGGACAATATTTTGCTTCATTTCGATTCCTAATGGTCTGATTCGTTACCACACCAAGTGATAGTTTATTGAATGCTTACCGTCTAGCTGCGCATACCGGATGAACAAAAAATGCATTCTGAATGTGAGCATCTAATAATTAGAGCAACACGAGACGTACAACTCTTACTCAAAAAAACTGCAGCACCAAACAAGTCACAAATGCTGGTAAGCCCGCGATAAACAACACTAGCCCTGTTTGATAATTAAGTCGACGTTGTTCCTGCTGTTCTTTGTCAAAATCATGGCCTTTGACCATTTTGTAGACTTTATCAGTTCTGGGATTGGCGAGTCTGGATGCTTTACTGTCTACACCCGACTCCCACATAAGCTTCGCCAAGATCCAAATCACGATGACCACAAAAAATAAAAAATCGACGAGCTGTGTTGCTGCAAAGAATGGCACAAACTTCGACAGAACAAACACAGTTAATGCGGCGACCATGTTAATGAGCAGTACCTTTTTAATTAAATCAAGCAACGCACCCTCCTAGCGTTAAATCCGTTTTAAGTGACATTGAAAGCTCACGACTAATAACCGTTCCATTAAAAATATTTAACGGCACATCACTCACTGTTCGATTCCACATCAGGTATCTTTCGAGATTTTGTATAAGCAATGTCTTTCCAGTGGGTGCCCTTTTTCAACCTTAGGATGATTGAAGTTTTGCTTTGTATCGACCATACCAATCTTCAGCATAACGCGCTGCGAAGGCTCATTTTGTAAAGCCGTAAACGCATAAACAGATGGCGCATCCAGTTCTTTAAAAGCAAATTCTAAAGCTTTATTAGCGGCTTCAGGCGCGTAGCCTTGTCCCCAAAACTCAGATGACAACCGCCAACCGATTTCAATGAACGGCGCATTGGGAAAACCACTGTTCTCATCTTGCTGATGCAGCCCAACAAAGCCTATAAACTGGCCTGTTGATTTGAGTTCAACCGCCCAAAATCCCCAGCCATTGTCAGCAATAAGGTTTTGAATTTTTTCCGCTTGTTCAAAGCTTTCCTGCTGGGAAAGTGTTGAGAGAAAATATCTCATCACATGGGGGTCTGAACATAGTTCAGCATAAGGCTGGAAATCTTCACTTTTCCACTGACGCAGAATCAATCTGCTGGTTTCCATCTTCATTTGTTTTTCTCTTTATGGACTTTAAGCTTCTATGCACTAAAACTAGTGACGCCGTCACTTACAAGCCACCCAATATCTGGCCAAAAGATTGGGAAACACCTTACCCATTACTACATTCTCAAGTTGACCACCGTTGGCTTCGATAACTTTTCGTGACGCGAAATTGTCCTCATCTGCAGTGATTAACGCTTGCTCAATACCCAGCTCTTTGGCTTTACGCAAAGCCAGCCTTAACATGTACTTTCCATGACCTTTAGACCGAGAGGAAGGCGCAATGTCGTAGCCAATATGGCCTGCTTCTAATGTCAGAAAATCGTTGTTGATATTGTGGCGGACACGGATCGCACCAATAATGACTTTGTCTGAATTGACGAGCCAAAAATGACTACAGGGTACGTATCCTTCTCTCAGGTTAATCCCATTCGCTTCATCAGTCAGTCGTTGAACGTAATGAACGAAATTGGATTTACCCTCTTGGTAGTACTCTGAGTTTTCAACATCATGTTGAGCAAAGTCATCGTAAAAATGCGCAAAGGAAGACTCAAATTCTACTGATGGTACAACTAACTCCATGAAAAAATCCTTTTAAATGAGAGCTCCTTAAACAGAAGCTCAGACACAAAACGCGCCACACGTAGCGATTCAACCTTCAATCGTTATGCATTCGTTTTGATGTGATACTGCATTTCGATGAGCTGATGTTCACCAACAATTTCAACTTCTCGAATAAACTCAAAACCAAATTTCTCATAGTAATTGCGTAAATAACCATGAGCGTGAATTTCGATAGAGCTTACTCCATCATTTCGAGCGTAATCCATTAGCGCTTGGACAACTTTAGACGCGATTCCCATTCCTCGATAAGGCTCTGTAACCGCAACTCTGGCCATAACGGAAGAGCCGCCCTCTTTTATCGTTAATCGTGCCGTTGCAACTAGAGCGTCCTTGTCCTCTACCAAAGCGTGAATGGAACCTTCATCTAATCCATCTAGGTCTAACTCTCTCGGTATCTGCTGCTCAACAGTAAACACCTGATAACGAATAGCTTGTGCTTTTTGAATGATCTCTGAGCTGTTCCCAGTAATGATTTCCATGCCAACTTCCTTTAAGCATATAACGAGGTATTTAGAGAAACAGGCTAACACGCTAACGGATTCTTAGCCCGCTTCTGGATGTTTACTTTTTACGCTTCAGGGACAGGTATCAAATTGAATGTAGCATCAAAGATTGCTTTATCCTCTTCAGATAGCAGCCCTTGAAATTCAAGCGCTCGTTCATAGCATTCCAGCGCATTGGTTTGTTCACCCGCAATCTGAAATGCATGACTTAAGACGGCATTGGTAAACGCCTGAATCCAATCAGCACCTGTTCCATCAAAATAGTCAAAAGCAATTTTTGCGAACTGAAGGCTTAACTTCGATTCATTCACGCACAGTGCTCGCGCAACGGCTAAATGAGCGAGGTGTTTATTCTCATCGGTGCCTACTTCTGACCAATGATATAGTGATGAAAACGCAACGGTTAATAGTCTCTGTTTCTCTTCTGCATTTGCTGAACTCTCAGACAGAGACCAAAATTCATTGTTACTCTCAATGGCAAAGTATCGGTTTAAACGTGAGATATCTTCATTACTTGGTAGAGCCATAAATTGTCCTTATTTTTTAATTACCTAATGCCCATTCAACGCCATGCGCTGCATGAATTTCCGTGGTGTCATACAAAGGAACCGTCGTGTCACTTTGCTTCACTAATAATGCAATTTCAGTACATCCCAGAATCACCGCTTGGGCGCCCTGAGCGTGTAAATTGGCAATGATTTTCAAGTAACGGTCTCGGGACTCGGTTTTTATTTCCCCCAGGCAAAGCTCTTGATAAATAATATCGTGAACGACGGTTTGCTCATCGGCAGTAGGAACAACCACGTCTATGCCAAATTTCTCTGAGATTCTGCCCTTGTAGAAATCTTGCTCCATTGTAAAACGCGTTCCCAACAGACCAACTTTAGTGACACCGTCTTGAACCAGGCTCTCTGCGGTCGCATCAGCAATATGTAAAATTGGAATAGATATCTGCGACTCAATTTCTGGTACAACTTTATGCATTGTGTTCGTGCATATCATTAAAAAATCTGCGCCACCACATTCTACTGACTTGGCTGCTTCGGCAAGGATCAAAGCGGTTTCTGACCATTTTCCTTGATGCTGGAGTTTTTCAATTTCGTCAAAGTCGACACTGTATAAGCAAATTTTTGCTGAGTGCAAGCCACCTAACCTTAACTTAACGCCTTCATTCAGTGCTTTGTAATAACTGGCGGTGGATTCCCAACTCATTCCACCTAACATGCCTACTGTCTTCATTTTTCTTCCCTTACTTGAACCATCAATCGCTCAATTATGATCGTTCCTGCCACGTATACTCCATTTGACGCGCGACCAACTCGGCCAGGTCACGACTATGTAGCTGTGAAACCAGATATAAGCTCATATCGATACCGGCAGAGATACCTCCAGAAGTGGTGTATTTTCCTGATGTGACCCAGCGTTGATCGTCAATCACCATTAGGTCTGGAAAGCGACGCGATAAATCAGGTAAGTCTTCCCAGTGTGTTGTAACCGTTAAACCGTTGAGCAGACCAGCGCTGGCTAATAAAAACGCACCGGTACAAACCGATACCACCCGACTTGCACCTTGATCAACCGATTTGATCCAGTTCAATACCGGTAACTTCGTCATTTCCTCAGTGTGTACACCGCCCACTACAACCAACAAATCAATATCGGGATGATCATGAATAGAATAGTCAGGTAAGACGTTGAAGCCACCTCTTGCGACAACGGTGTTTTTAGTTTCTGCGACGAGAAACACATTCCAATCACTTGTCTCTAATCGCTTTGCTGTACTAAATACTTCGAAAGGCCCGGAGAAATCCAGCACCTCTGCCCCGTCATAGATGTATATTCCTATATTCATTGTGCCTCCATGCACATAAGCTATTGTTAGCACTTTAGCTTTTTACCCATTGCTTGAGCAACCCTTGCATACTCTTTCCGACTAACACAATAAGAACGGCTCCCAGTAAAACAGGAGTAATAAGGAAAGCCCATCCCTGCCCTGACAGCATAATCAACAACGGATTTGCCCCTGCTGGCGGATGCGTGGTTTTCGTCACTAGCATCAGACTCACTGCAATCCCAGTAGCCAGTGCCAGAGTCAGAGGTGAAACACCAATATATTGAGTAAAAAACACCCCTACAAATGCAGTAATTAAATGCCCAAAGATGACATTTTTAGGCTGCGCCAACGGACTCTCGGGTACGCCAAAAACCAGTACAGCCGTCGCTCCAAAAGGCGCCATGAGCAGTGCTACATCGCTCATTGTGGAATCAAAAAATGAAAGCAACCCTATTGCAAGAAATGCCCCAATGCCTGCGATAACAGATAAACCAAAATTCTTCATACTATTCTCCGAATTAAAGTAGACCGATTTGTCTACTAAACTAAAATAGACAAATCGGTCTACTTTTGTCAAACTACTTTTACAGGAGGAGCCTTATGAGTAAAAAACGTCAGTTATTGGTAGATACCGCGTTATCACTTTTTTATACCAATGGAATTAACACTATTGGCATCAATGAAATTTTGAGTGTCTCTGGCGTGGCTAAGCGCACCCTTTACACTCACTTCTCAAGTAAAGAAGCGCTGGTGCTGGCCGCTTTGCAGCAAAGGCACGACACGTTTTCTAACTGGCTAGATCAAAAACTAGCAGGTTCGAAGACAGATAAAGAATTGATAGATAGATTGTTTTCAGCACTATCAAGCTGGTTCAACAATCAGGAACAAGATTTAGGGAATTTCAGAGGCTGCTTTTTTATCAACACTTCGGCAGAATTCAGTGATTTGAATAGTGAGATCGCACGTTTCTGTGGGCATCACAAAGAAGAAGTCCGACAAATCATCGCCAGCCATCTAAAAAGTACGGAGAGTACGTTGCTAAATGCCATTTGCATTTTAAAAGAAGGCGCGATTGTCACTGCGCATGTAAGTGGAAATCGCCAAGATGTTACCCATCAATGTATTCAAATTCTGAACCAAATGATTGACGATTAACAGCAGTTGGAGAGAGTAAATAAAGTACGCGAGCTTATTGAGTTGTGACGATTCGAACGATGCCCCATCGCAAAAATACGGCATCATCAAGGAGTAACTAACCTATAGAAACTTTACTCTCTCATCAATACACTCATAAGACCCCATTTCGAACTCGCGACATATCCAGGGCCGGTTTTCATATATTGAGCACATGTACGTTTCTCTGTCTAAAGCCGCGCACCAACCGTCATCCAGTCTCATCATGGTTTCACCACCATACTGGTCGCGGGAAATGAATTGATCTGGAACACCTGTATCTGAAATGATCATAACTTCGAGGCGGCAGCAACACGCTTTGCAGTTTGAGCAAGACGGTGCTTCTGGAGAGGTATTTTTAATCGGTATATTCATGGGTAACTACAATTTCGTCAATTGTGCATGATACCTTAAATCTAATATGACTTTCGGAACTTTATAAGAAATATTTACGTTAGCATTGATTAAGAATGGCTAATTTATAAATAAACTGCACAGCAAACACGCTTTTAGGCTCGCTCTACCTTAGTGACAACAATTCTTTACTTGGTTTGTCAGAACTTACCTGAGACAATGGTCACAACTTACTACAGGCGAAACAATATGAAACTTTTAGTCCGCAATCTTGCGCGAACCACGACCGAACATGAAATTCGTGTTCTTTTTTCAGCCTACGGCACCGTCACTGAGTGCAACCTAGTATTAGACCAAGAAACTGGGCAATCTAAAGGCTTCGCATTCGTTGAAATGCCAGATAAAGATGAAGCGAAAAATGCACTTGAAAACCTTCATCTCACTAGCGTAGCCAAGAGCAAAATCCGAGTTAAATTCGCTCAAAACTAAGCAGCCTTCGGAGCCTGGTTAACCGCGCGTTATACAGGTTCCTTTGTTTAACTTCACCAGCGTTAACCCTTGTTCCCTGTCTGATATCTTCGCCAGACAAAAAAACGCAACGTACACCTAAACGCTACACGTTGCGAATATCAATTTAAGTACTAACTTTTACGTGATAATACTAAGCCATGATATGGGTAGCGCAAAGCTTATTACCCGCAGGATCACGTAAATAGGCAAGGTACATTTCGCGAGGACCAACCGCTCTTACACCTGGTGGATCTTCACAGTCAACACCACCACTTTCCAAGCCGGCTTTATGCCACAACTCGACTAATTCCGGGCTTTCCACTTTAAAGCCAATAGTCATACCATTTCCTGAAGTTGCAGCTTCACCATTGATTGGCGCGGTGATAGCAAAAGTCCCCTCAGGATGAAAATAGAAACAGCGTCCATGTGGATCTAAGACACCTTCTTGGTAGCCCAGAACGGCTAAGATGGCATCATAAAATTGCTTGGATTTATCGATATCATTCGAGCCAACCATAACGTGACTAAACATTTATATGTCCTTTTTAGAGTGTTGTTGAACTAACCTACTCTGCTATATCAACTTTCTTATGTCTATTGATGCTTTGTTAAGGTGTGAAGCACGTAATATGGTATTTTATATTTTGCTAATATAACCAAAATTCAAAGGGTGAATATGGAGCAAGCACCGAATCTGCTTCCTCCGATTGAGTGTCGTATTAACCTCCGATGTGGCAGGCAAATCCCATAGATTCAACTTTGCGTTTTAATTGCTCGATTTTTTCATCAGGGTTTGATGCCGTATTTTCCATTGGGTAAATACGCCCCATAAGCAATCACACACTATGTTGGTATCTTAAATTTACACTTCGTCAGATCATGTGAAAAATATTGTATTAATACATATTCACAACTTACATGCCTGAACCCATCAGCTTTTCTGGGTAAAATGAATAAGACAAAGATGCGTTCCAAAAAGCATGAAGTAAAATAGTGACCAATGTGGCCCAACAATGCCCATATTTAACTCGGAAGTATTCGTAAGTAACTGCAAACGCCACTCCCAGACCTAACGCATTTACCGCGTTTGCAATATTATTAGTCAGGTGAGTTAGAGAAAATAAAAAGCTCGCAATGAGTATAGATAAAAACAGACTGCTTGTGATTTTACGAGAAATATTTTGAATAATGACTTGGAAAATAATTGTCTCAATAACAGGAGCTAATACAACCAATGAAAAATAATCAATGCCACCCCACACTTCGGCGTATGAATAAATAGAACTTAAATCAATATCAAAATAATGGTCAATTGCAGTAGAAACAGATAGCAGCATATTATGCGTCAAACTAGACCAAGTACACATTAGCGCGTATACAATAAAGATAAACTTAGCATTGGAGAAGTCATAAATTTTCATCAACTTCTAATCATAAAACAGAAAGTACTTCATAACTCCCCAGATAAAGTATCAATATACCAATTAAAAACATAAACTTGAGTTAACATCAACTACGACTCACTTTTTGTTTTTTCTTTTTCATATCGTGCCTCTTGAATGACCCATGAGCACCAAAATGAAAAGGGTAGAACTAAAAGAATGACTACCATCTCGAGTGATTGTTCGATAATAAAGTCTATCATTGACACTTCATCGCTATTTATAGAATGCACGATAAAACGAATAGCGAAGACGACGAATAAAATAGAGATGCTATTAAATAATACATATTGGAGGAAACCTTTGGTCCGCGTTCTTGACCAATGCTCAAACTGTGATTTATTCATTTCTAACCATCTTTAGCAACCTGAAATCACATGCTAGTAAGTTGTTAGAAAATCACTACTACAAAATTCCAAATATTCGACCGGATTAAAAAAGTGATAACTCCGAATAACAACAGATGATTTAAATCATAAAACCAAATGTTTATTTTTAATTACATAATCATTTCGTAAATGGAAACATTTGAAGTCCGTCGCATTCCCCACAGCCTGTGATAAATCATCCATAAAGGACGGACTTTTTGACATTCCCACCACCTTGATCACCTTAGTCTTATTTGCCGGTGAGCACGTATGCGCTGACAGCATCGACTGAACATTTGTTGATCAGGCGATGGAATTTAAAAGGATGCGATCAGGTTATGGGTTGCTAAGAAACTATGCTCTTGTTTGCCCTTACTTTTTATATGACCATACAGGCATATTGTTTATCAATATCTAAAGAATGGTATTGAGCAAGCGGATGGTTTTTGAACGCGCGAATAGTGACTCCGATTTGGTGGTTATTAAATAATAAGGTTATACGACGTTTAAGGTATTCCACATGAATGTAAATATTAGTGCCGTTGCGACTGCAATTTCACTGTCTCTTTTGGCAGGTAATGCTTATTCTTCAGAACAAAATCAACAAAAGACAGAAGTAATACAATCGGTAGTCGATACTGTCGCATCTTCGCTTGAAGTTCACATCGCATCAATTGAGCATCAGCCAGCTGATACCAAGGCGAAATGTCCCGGAGGATATTGCTATCGCGCTGAGATCACCCTGACAAATAAAGGCAAAAAAGAGATTGGTGGAGACTGGGAAATCTACTTCTCCAACCTTCGCCGTATTTTGGATACAAAATCAGATTTATTCGAAATTACGCACGTGAATGGCGATCTTCATCGAATCGTACCAACCAGCAAATTTAAAAGCCTGAAACCAGGTGATTCCGTCGCTATTCAGTTTGACGCCGAGCACTGGAAAATCGTCGATTCTGACTACATGCCTCGCTACTACGTGGCAGCACAAGGGGCTGAAGCTCGAGTTATTCCAAACACCATTCCGCAGGAAGGAGACGGCCTAGCCGACTTGTCCGGTTACCTGGATTTGATCAGTACCGCACCGGAAGACGCCAATATGTGGCAACGTTACCCAGAAGACAGCAGTATCATGGCAACCGCTGGAACACGATATGAAAGAAATCTTGCGGTAAAAGATCTCGGCTTATCATCTGTCTCTGCCAAAATCATCCCTTCCCCTATCGATATAAAGGTGCATAACAGCAGTGTTAACATCAGCTCCGGGCTAAATTTGAAAATAGAAGAAGATAGCCTGACGGCAGACCAGCTAGAAGCGCTCGTACACCGCTTCAACCAGCTTGGCGTCACCCCGAATAAAGGGATTCCCGTTGTAATTTCTGTCGACCCTAAACACAAGGCATTTAAAGGAAAGACTAAGCAGGAAGCTTATACCCTGAAGGTGACACCAAAAGAAGTCCGGGTCGTTGGGGCTGATCCAGCAGGTGCATTTTATGGTGTTCAGTCATTAGCAGCGCTCGTCACAGTCGGCAGCCCGACTATTCCTGAAATCACTATTGATTACGATGCACCACGATTTGAACATCGAGGTATGCATTTGGACGTGGCTCGCAATTTCAAATCAAAGGCTGAGATCAAGAAAGTACTCGATCAAATGGCCGCATACAAAATGAATAAATTTCACTTCCATCTCGCAGACGATGAAGGTTGGCGTTTGGAGATTCCCGGCTTGCCAGAGCTCACCGAGGTTGGCGCACAACGTTGCCATGATTTGAGCGAACGTCAGTGCCTGTTACCACAAGTTGGCTCAGGTCCGGATGACTCCACATCTGGCTCTGGCTACTACAGCGTTGACGATTATGCGGAGATCTTAGCCTTTGCTTCAGCACGTAATATTCAGGTTATCCCGTCTATGGATATGCCCGGCCATGCTCGAGCAGCAGTAAAATCAATGGAAGCGCGCTATCACAAATATGCAGAACTTGGAGATATGGCTGCTGCTGAAATGTACCTACTTACTGACAGGCATGACGGCTCGGAGTATTTCTCGGTTCAAAACTA
The DNA here is from genome assembly GCF_921292965.1 of Allocatenococcus thiocycli. Taxonomy (NCBI): domain Bacteria; kingdom Pseudomonadati; phylum Pseudomonadota; class Gammaproteobacteria; order Vibrionales; family Vibrionaceae; genus Allocatenococcus; species Allocatenococcus thiocycli. Next base: position 80,678 of record NZ_CAKLCK010000051.1, on the reverse strand, counting down.
CACTGACAATACGATTAACCCTTGTATGGAATCGAGCTTTGTCTTCATGGACAAAGTCATTTCAGAGATTGCTAAACAACATAAAAACGCGGGTCAACCTCTGGTGGACTATCATATCGGCGCTGATGAAACCCACGGCGCTTGGGTTGATTCCCCGGTATGTCGAGCACTGTTTGTCGATCCGACCAATAATATCGATAACGTGGCCGACCTTGGTGGATATTTCATTGAACGGATCAGCCATATCCTGGAAGCCAAACAACTAAACCTCGCCGCATGGAATGACGGATTAAAACATGGCAGTTATATGGATCCAACCAAGCTTGCTGGTGACGCTTCAGCCTATACCTGGTCAGCCCTATTCTGGGGTGGTGCGAATGAAGCCCACTCCCTCGTCAATGCGGGTTATAACGTTATCTTGTCATTGCCTGAGGTCACCTACTTTGACCACCCATACGAAGCCGACCCAAGAGAACCGGGGAACTATTGGGCAGGACGTTATACCGATACGCAAAAAGTCTTTAATTTTATGCCGGAGAACTTACCAGCCAATGCTGAGACCATGACGGACAGAGACAATAACCCATTCGAAATCCCTGCCAGCACTGTAGCCCTTAAGGATGGAAAGCGCTTTAAAGGCATGCAAGGCCACGTATGGACAGAAATGGTTCGTACTGATGAACAGTTGGATCACCGTGTTTTCCCTCGCATTTTAGGCATTGCAGAACGAGCATGGTCAAAAGCGGACTGGGAACTAGAGTACGATGCTAAAAAAGCGTATCGAACCAACACATCAGGGTATAAAGGCACCGACCATATGGGTAAACGAATAGTAAACCGTGATAACGACTGGACCGAATTTGCCAATACTCTGGGTTATAAAGAGTTTGCGAAGTTGGATGCGGCTGGTGTGGCCTATCGCCTTCCGGTACCTGGAGCGAAAATCGACAACAACGGAAAGCTGTCGATTAATAACGCCTTCCCTGGTGTTACCGTTCAATACTCGGTCAATGGCACAAACTGGCAAAACTACGATCATTCAAACAAACCAACAGTGAAAGCTGGTGTGAAGATACGCTCGATAGCCAGCACAGGTCGTGCAGGTCGGGAGACTGTCGTTAACTAACCTATAGTTGGCTAACTGTGGCTACCTGATGGTTAACCCCTCAGGTAGCCTTTTTCCATGCACATCATTTGATTTTCGGAGGAGATGGATGCGTGTATTGATCGTCGAAGACAGTATTCAAATCGCGGCGAATATTGGTGAATACCTTGAAATAATGGGTCACTCGGTAGATTTTTCTTACACAGGACAAGCAGCTCTCGAGTTATTATCCGAGAACCAATTCGACGTGATGATCTTGGATATTATGATGCCTGGCTTAGATGGGCTGTCTACGTGCAGGAAAATACGGGAGCAAGGTCGTGAACACCTGCCTATTTTGTTTCTCACCGCTTGCGATACGTTGGAAGATAAACTGGCTGGTTTCGCAGCAGGTGGCGATGATTACTTAGTCAAACCATTTGCTATGCAGGAGTTACTGGCAAGGCTCGAGGCGCTCACATTAAGATCCAAAGGTGGCAGAAGTCACGAGATCACTTTTTCCGGTTTAACCCTTTCCACCGAAACAGAACAAGCTTTCTTTCAAAACAACCGATTAAAGCTGGACCCATTGTTGTTCAAACTATTAAAAACCCTACTGCTGTCCGCTCCTCGTATCGTACATAAACAAGATCTTGAATACGAACTTTGGCATGGTGAGACCATCGATAGTAGTGTTCTGAGAACACATATTTATCGGCTGAGAAAGGTACTGCCTGAAGGATTGCTGGAAACCGTACGAGGAAAGGGCTATCGCCTCAATGAGATTAACTAGTCAATATTTTCAAAAACGGCTTTATAACCGAGTTTTCGCTTTGATTATGGGGCTGGTCTTATTATTAACCCTTAGCCTTTTACTAATGGCTTGGATTAACGCGCAACTGCACACAGACAGCCTGGTCAATCAAAAGTTGAATCAGCAAATGCGCTTCTTATTAGATGATTCCATCAAAAAAGGTCGCCTGGTCAAAGTTAATTCTCCGATGTTTTCCAGCTTTGTGGGGTCGGATAAAGGCTTACCACTTTATTTGTCAGGCTTAACAGAACAAGGGGTATTCGAAATTGAACACCCGAAAGTGCACGTGCAAGTAGTCAGTTCTCCATTTTCCGATGGCTTGCTTTATCTGCTCTATTTCCCTGAGAAAGATCTAGAGAGAAGCCTTTATCAGAGTAGGCTCAAATACTATGTTGTTATCGGTGTAATGGCGTTAATGGGCATAGGACTCATTGCCAGTCTTTACATCACCCGGATTATTGTTAAGCCCATCACCACTCTGCAGAAAAATATTGAATGTGCCAGCCCTGATTCACCTCCTGCTGTATTGGATAGGCAAGATGAGCTAGGTCAGTTGAGTCGGAGTTTTACTAACGCATTTCAGCGAATACGAGCATTCGTCGAGCGAGAGCACAACTTTACCCGGTTTGCCAGCCATGAGCTCAGAACGCCAGTCACTATTATACAGGGGGCATTGGAAGTCATCGCCTACTCACCGGATCTTGCTAAAGCGCAGCCAGCGTTGAGTAGAATTGAAAGTGCAAATAAAGATATGCAGGCATTAATTCACACTTTTCTTTCTATTAGCCGAGAGTCCAAAACCGAGCAGGTAGAATTGTTGTCGTTGCAAGAAAGTCTGGACTACTGCTTACAACAGTTAAGAACAGACAAGGCTGACATACTGTCGGTTCAATACAGTCTCAATTCAAAATCGGTGAATAAAATACTGGCCCATGTCGTGATACAAAATGTGTTAAGAAATGCCTTTAGTTATAGCGCCAATAGTGTGGCAATAGAATTAAAGTACGATCGACTGGTGGTTTCGAATGACATCGACCCCGACTGCCACTCTGGCTATGGCCACGGCATCGATATTATCAATGCTATATGCGAAAAAGCCGATTGGTTGGCTTTCTATCGGTGTCACAACAATAGGTTTAGCTGGCTAATCTATTTTTGATAGTGGTGAAGTAGACATTCCCCCTAACCCATTAAACCGTAGATAGGATTGCTATTTTAAACCCATGCCTTGGGCGTCACCCTCAAATGCGTGTTATATCCAAAGCGATTTGTTTAGCACCCATTTTTCGAGTTCTTCGTTATCATCATCAACCACCATGCCTGTAAACACGAAATTATTAGCATTGACAACATTCCGTGAAGCCAGATTCGTTGACGAAATCAAAGCAACTACGTTTTCAACGGTGCCAGAGCCGAACGCTAAATTGCAAAGTTGGTTAACGGCAGACTTTGCCAACCCACGACCTTGTTGTTGTAGCGCAACATTGTATCCAATTTCCACCTCACCAGCGTTGGGAGCATCTTTAAAGCCGCAAAAACCAACGACATGATCTTGGGATAACATCATGTAAGGTAATGACCATATATCAGCCATCGCGTTTTGAGCGTGTTGAACTGAACGATTGAGAACATGCTTTGGTGGGATAGAACCGTTACAAAACTCAATGTCTATAGCCGATGTACCAGCGATCAATTGATGAAGTTGTTTTTTATTTATCTGCTGAAGTTCCATTATCTACTCTTGAGAAAATGCCTCTGATGTATCTAAAAATGAGCGCTGCCAGAAACCACCTCAAATCGACGCTATTCATAGCGATGAGAATAAATAAGCTCCCACACCGAGTGGAATAAGCGTAATAACGCACAAAGCAGCACTTCCAATTTTATCAAAAAGTGAAGTAAGACTCTGAACTTTAATCGCCTTACGCAGCCTGATTAAAGATATTACTGAACCACAAAACCATACTGCAGTGAACATTATGATGTGACGATCGCTACCTTGGAGCCATACATTCTTTAGCGCAATGAAAAACACACCATGCATCAGCAAGGTGATTACAATAACAATTCTTGCCACTTTCATATCCCCAGCCAAAGCTTAACCCCACATTAAGAAAGGATTTATAGCACCAAAATATCTGCAAATCACGTTATTATAATCTATTGAATCTGGCACATTGGATAGAATAGACAACTGACACCCTGTGTGAACCCATCCTATGTCAAAGTATTGTTACTTTTAACATTAATAGCAGAACTTATCATGTATTGGGAAGCCCAAGCGGCCATATAAGCAAATAAAATCAAGCAGCGTTGATACGTTGCTCATTCCAAGGTTGGACAATAGAGTATGCGGTCATAGCGGGATGAGATACAAAATTGCTTAGTGCAGTAACAGGCATAGGTTTGGGTTTAGGCAACGGGAGATTAACCAGCCTTTATAGTGAATCTACAAACCCTGGAAATATTCTTAATGGCATAAAAAAAGCTGGCGATTCGCCAGCAAAAAGAAAAAAAAGGTAGCGCGCTCTGCCACGCGCTAACCCATCCGGGCCCCTACCATGCCCTACCAAAACGGATAAAAGGTTTGATTAGCCTAATGTTGGCATATTAAATGAGCTTGAGTGTTGCTCTAGGCGAACATCACTTGCAGGCCAGCGGCTAGATACTGTTTTCATTCTTGTGTAGAAACGAACACCGTCATTACCGTGCACATTTAATGGACCGAAAACAGAACGTTTCCAACCACCAAAGCTGTGGAATGCCATTGGTACTGGGATTGGGATGTTGATACCTACCATACCAGCCTGGACATTTTCACTAAACTGACGTGCCGTTTCACCATCACGAGTGAATATTGCCGTACCATTGCCATATTCATGACGGTTAACCAGTTGGATAGCCGTTTCAAAGTCCGGAACACGAACAATCGCAAGCACAGGGCCAAAGATCTCTTCTTTATAGATAGTCATCTCTGGTGACACATTGTCGAACAACGTTGGACCCACAAAGTATCCATTTTCAAAACCATCGACGCTCAAAGAGCGACCATCGATAAGCAGATCAGCCCCCTGCTCTACACCTGAGTCGATGTAACCAATGATTTTCTCTTTGTGAATTTGAGAAATCACCGGCCCCATATCATTCTCTTTACCTTCGACAATGCCAGGGCCAATGGTCATTTTGTCAACGCCGGTACGCAGTTTATCGATAAGGTGATCCGCTGTTTCGTCACCAACGACTACTGCCACTGAAAGAGCCATACAACGCTCACCAGCCGCACCAAATGCTGCACCGATAATTGCATTCGTTGCCATATCCAAATCTGCATCTGGCATTAAGATACAGTGGTTTTTAGCGCCGCCTAAAGCCTGACAACGTTTACCATGTGCTGATGCCGTTGAGTAAATGTACTCAGCAATTGGTGTTGAGCCAACAAAGCTAACCGCTTGAACACGTGGATCCGTTAGTAGTACATCTACCGACTCTTTATCGCCATTCACTACATTAAACACGCCGTCAGGAAGACCCGCTTCAGAAAGTAGCTCAGCCAGAATCAAAGAAGTTGTTGGATCCTTTTCTGACGGTTTTAGAACGAATGTGTTACCAGTCGCAAGTGCAATAGGGAACATCCACATTGAAACCATCGCAGGAAAGTTAAACGGAGTAATGCCCGCACAAACGCCTAGTGGTTGCATCAGTGAATGGCTATCAACACCAGTACCCACGTTAGCTGAATGCTCACCTTTTTGAAGATGAGGAATGCCGCAAGCAAACTCAACCACTTCCAGGCCTCGAGTTAGCTCGCCCATTGCATCTGAGTAAACCTTTCCGTGCTCAGTAGAAATCGTTTTGGCAAGCTTGTCCATATTAGCTTCCATTAACTCTTTGAACTTAAATAGGATTCGAGCACGTTTTAATGGCGACATTTTCGACCATGCAGGAAATGCCTTAGCAGCAGATTCAATTGCCAGTTCCGTTTCACTCTTTGAGCTAAGAACGACTTGGCGAATTTGTTCACCAGTAGCTGGGTTAAAAACTGGAGCAAATTTGCCGCTTTGGCTTTCCTGAATGCTTCCACCGATATAGTTATGAATAGTCTCCATGACCAACTCCTATTTTAGACTGACTGAGCGACTTGTTTCGCGTTGTACTTATGGCTATTTCTGTTTTAAAAAGCGGTTTCTAACGTCAAATTGAGCTTCGTTTATTGATGTCAGGTTTGCTTTTCCTTATCGAACGAAACCATTCTATGAAATTAATTTTTCATTTTCAATATATATGAAAAATTTAATTTACACTTTTGAAACGCCAGATCACAAAAAGAAACATACGTCAGCTAGAAACAGAGTAAGTCCTTTACAACTAGGTTGGTTTCTCTAAGGGAGTGAAGGGTAATATTTAAGGACCACGAAAAGTATTTTGAAATAAGGACACTTTTTAGGTGTGCTGAAACGCTGTACTCGTCGAATCTGTACACTGAAGTCAGAGCGTTTAATTCAATGTGAGTGGTTGGTGTTCGCTACAATGACTGACAGCAGGAACGTCCTTGATTAAATTGGAAATGAACAGACTCTGGCGAGTCGTGTTTTGGGAGAGATACGTTATGATTCTTCTCGCAGTACATCCAGTATTTCATAGTGGACTGTGCCACTATTCTGCCCTGCTGCTTCTATCTGGTGGTAATTTAAGTTCATCATCAACACTAACATTGGCGTTTTAGTTCACCTGACTGTTGTGCTGTCCTTTGGTCATAGTGCCACCAGCTTTGAGACTCGCCTTAACACCCTAGTCGGGTAGACTACTCAACTTTCCACTATTCCCGCGAAGTATTACTGCCTATTTATCTATTAAACTACTGACAGCATACGAGGTAAGCTTTTTATATACCTCTAAATTAAAAATCATTTAATCAGCTGTTTTTATTAACTTTTATCCATGTAACACTGTAAATGATGTCACCAGAAGTAGCAGTAAATACAACTCACTACCGTTACTCTTGGTCAACATCGGTATGTTGTTTTGTACAAATTCATTAAAAAGAAACGCTAAAGACTTTTGGTCCGCTTTCATCTTAATGCTATTGGTTTCTGGGTTTTCCTCCGCGTCTTTTACCATGTAGTACGCGTTGTAAGCGACTGCTCCGTACATATCATTCTCCTCATAAAATTTGGGTTGCTTGTGGTTCAGGTACTGCTTTTTTGAAAAAAGCCATAAATGAAAAACGCTTTTTCTCTGTCTTCACCGCTTCGACTTCTGAGACAGCTTGATTCTCGCGCGCGTCTTTAACCATGTAGTAAGTGTTGTATGCGATTGCTCCGTACATATCGTTATTCCTTATACAGTTTGAGTTGTTTGTGGTTCTAGTACTGCTTTGTTGAAAAGTGCTTTAAATGAAAAACGCTTTTTCTCTTTCTTCACGGCTTCGACTTCTGAAGCGACTTGATTCTCGCGAGCGTCTTTAACCATGTGGTAAGTGTTATATGCGATAGCTGCGTACATAATTTATTCTCCAAATGTTTGTAAGTTTCCTACATCAACGAGAGTAAATATAGATCCATCTCACACAAAATGCAATAGATATTTTAAATTTACAGGTAAATAAAATAAACATTTCCACACCAAAACATAATCAATTGAATTTATTGGACAATTCAATTTAAAGCCTGCCGAAGCTATGTTTCATGGCGTTCAGGACAACGAAAACAAAGCACTTTTTCAGCTAAAGAATGCCAGGCCGTGTAAGCGCACAGCCAAAAATTAAGCCGAAATGCCTTCTTGTAAGAAAAATACATTACGTAATTGGGCGAGCTTGAAATGAAAAGTTTGTTTATAAGTGGGCAAAATTGCAGGAAAGCACCATCTCTCAACGAGTAAAGAGAAGTAATACTGAGTGGCAAAGCAGTGAGTGTAAGTTAGGCAAGAGTAAGCAGGCTTAGGGTGATAGACGCGCTCTTCAGCTGCTGGAAAGCAATTTGGAAGAGCGCGCTACATGATTTGAAATCGTGTGGCTTAGTCGGTAATCGATTGTCGACTTCGGACTATTCTATTCGCCTTCATTCCAAACCGTTTTGTAAAGCTCGATAGTTTCTTCTAAAGAAGGAACGCGAGGGTTATTACCTGGTGACCCAGAATCTAGTGCTTGTTGCGCCATGGTCGATAGAAGCTCAAAGAAACGCTCTTTATCAATACCATATTGAGACGGCGTAGGAACGGATAGCTCTGTATTTAGTGCACGCAGTTCATTGACTAACTTCTTACATGCAATTGCATTGGTGTCAGACATAGAAGCAACACCAATAGCGCGAGCACACTCTGCGTAACGTTGTTCAGCGCTTGGAATGGAAAACTCGGTGATAGCAGGTAGCAACATTGCATTTGATAAGCCATGAGGAACATGAAAAAACGCACCAATCGGTCGGCTCATGCCATGCACTAATGCCACTGATGCATTAGAGAATGCCACTCCAGCCAACGTCGCACCAAACATCATATCAGAGCGCGCGGCTTCATCTTTTGGATTGTGATAAGCCTGACGAATACTCTTACCAATTTTTTCCATCGCGATCAGAGCTTGAGTATCTGAGAATTGGTTCGCTTTTTGACTAACATACGCTTCAATAGCATGAGTCAGCGCATCCAGGCCACAGTCAGCAGTGACGCGTGGAGGAAGTGACATAGTTAGTTCGTAGTCCACCAGCGCAGCGATAGGCATAAATCCAAGGCCAGAACACAACATTTTTTCGTCATGTAGATCGTCTGTAATCACCGTGAAGCGAGTGACCTCAGAGCCGGTTCCGGCAGTAGTAGGAATGGCAATGATCGGAAGCCCGGCTTCGCTAACATCACGAGGGAATTTGTAATCTCTTACTTGCCCACCAAATTTACCAACAATTGAGATTGCTTTGGCACTGTCGATTGGACTTCCTCCACCAATAGCAATAATGGAGTCAAATCCTCCTTCACGTACCATTTGTACACCTGCCTCGATTGAGCTTACTGTTGGCTCTGGAATCGTATCAGAAAATACGGAAGCCTCGATGCCCTGGGCAATTAGCGCCTCTTGAACTTTTGCTACATAACCTAGTTGAACCATCATCTTATCGGTGACAATTAACGGTCGAGATGCACCTACGCTTGCCATTACATCCGCAGCCTGAAGTGATGCCCCTTTGCCTACATGCATAATCCTTGGTAATACGATTCTTGCGCTCATTCTATTTCCTTAATCATTACATTGGTCGTGAATTCTAAGAGTAGATGAAATACTTGCTCTTAAACGTACCATTCGAAACAAACTTATTGAAATGAATTTTTCATTTTATGTGAAGAATGAACAATCCAAATACGCCTTATCTAGTGTTTTACTGTCTTTGATCAATATATCGGATGATTTACCTACATGAACTCAATCTTTCACTTTATTTAATATAAAATGAATGTTTCAATTTACCCACATTTTGGAAATAACATTTGATTACATATTGGAGATTACCGTGGACGTTGGAATATTGGGCATATTGCTGTCGTTAGTTTTGTTGATGTACCTCGCGTACCGAGGCATGTCAGTCATTTGGTTAGCACCTATTTTGGCATTAGTTGCTGCTCTGTTTTCTGCCGGAACGTACATGATGGCCAGTTATACAGAAGTCTTCATGTTAAGCGCAGCAAACTATGTAAAACTCTATTTTCCGGCCTTTTTGCTTGGTGCGATTTTTGGCAAAGTGATGGATGACTCTGGCGCTGCAAAGTCAATCGCTAAAGTCATAGTGAATAAGGTTGGGAGCAATAATGCGATCTTAGCCGTGGTGCTCGCCGTATCGGTGTTGACCTACGGCGGTGTATCGATGTTTGTGGTGGTATTTGCAGTCTACCCTATTGCCGCTCAAATATTTAAAGACAGCAATGTGCCTAAACGTCTGATTCCAGGAACGATTGCGCTAGGCTCCTTCACATTTACCATGACCGCTTTACCAGGGTCACCACAAATCCAAAATACCATCGCGATGCCTTTTTTCGGTACCACGGCATACGCTGCGCCAGCGCTTGGATTAGTTGGTGCCGGTGCCATGTTTGGCTTGGGCATGCTTTGGCTTAAACGCCGTGAAGCTATTGCTCGAACAAACGGAGAAGGTTATGGCATTCACGATGAGTCGGAATGTGACGATAGCGAAGAGAATAACAACATTCCTTCAGCGACCATTGCCTTTATCCCGATCGTTATCGTGCTGGTTTTAAACTTTCTGATCGTGACTTTCTATTTCCCAAGTGTCGATACCAGTTACCTTGCCAACTACGATACTACGCTGCAAAAAGTCAATGGCATGTGGAGCCTTATCATCGCGCTAACCACCGCCATTATCGTCGCACTCTTATTGTTTAAGAAATACATGAAGGACATACGCTTTTCTCTTAACGAAGGCGGTGAAAGCTCCATCATGCCGATCATGAATACCGCCGCCGCTGTCGGGTTTGGTAACGTGATCAAATCGCTCTCCTCCTTTGAATTAGTTAAAGAAGGGATACTTTCGATACCAGGAACCCCACTTTTATCCTTTGCGATGTCGACAAGTTTACTTGCAGGTATTACAGGGTCAGCCTCAGGAGGCCTGAGTATAGCGTTGGATGCACTTGGCCAGGTTTATATTCAAAAAGCACTGGAGTTAGGGATTAGTCTTGAGTCTTTACACCGTATTGCAGCGATAGCATGCGGCGGATTAGATTCACTCCCTCATAATGGCGCGGTGATTACACTGCTTGGGATTTGTGGCATGACTCACCGCGATTCGTACAAAGATATTTTTGTCTGTACGCTGGCGATTCCTGTCGTTGCGACTGGTGTTGTTTTAATTTTCGCGTCCATGGGCGTGGTGTAAATCTACTCTCACTATCAGTATCGATAGAATTCTTGAGTCCTTCATATACCTAAAAGCAGAGTATTCTTACTCTGCTTTTTTGTTTCCATTTCATTCATTTCCTATAACCGATGTTCTTATTCAGGGTTTGAGGAAAAGGCTAGGTCCGGTTACTCAAATATTTTTCATAATCAGGAATTTCGATTTCCACCTCTCCCGACATACACTCAGATGCAAACAAAAAATCCGCCGTCGCTTGATTTGTGGCAACAGGAATATTCCACACACTGGCAATACGAAGTAACGCCTTAACATCAGGGTCATGTGGCACCGAGTTTAGCGGGTCCCAAAAGAAGATCAGCATATCCAGACTCCCTTGAGATATGAGACTTCCAATTTGCTGATCGCCGCCCATTGGACCGCTAATCATGCTAATAATGGTTAAATCGGTATTCTTCTGGATCATATGCCCCGTAGTACCAGTGGCATAAAGTGTGTGAGGTTTCAGTTGATCTTGTTTTGCGCCAACCCACTTCAGGAGTTGAGCCTTACAGTTATCATGCGCAACTAACGCGATATGTTTACTCGCAGGTATGATTCGAGTTGTCGTATCCATAACAGTCTTCTTCTAAAAGTAAAAGGGAGTACTGAGCAGGTGTTCACTCAGCCATCGTTGGTGGGTATTTTCATTATCGATAAGAGCAAAGAAGCCATGAAAATCATGGCTTCTGGGGCGGATTTATTCTTCGTGATTCAGTTGGAGCCGAGACAAAATCGCCCTGCTCTATCGCAGATTAATCATGTTTTGCCGCATACTCTGGGCCATTAACCCAGTTATGGTCTTCTTCCCAAGTAAATAACCACTTACGTGAAGGGCCGGCCATAACATTGAGGTAATAGCTATCGTATCCCGCAATCGTCGCAACAGGGTGATACCCTTTCGGTGCCTTCACAACATCTTTGTTATAAGCAGCCATACACTCGTCTAATGAGCGGTCATCGGTATAAACACGTTGTAGAACGAAGCCTTGCTCTGGGTTTAGTCGGTGGTAATACGTTTCTTCCAGGTACGTCTCATTAGGCTCGTTTGCCGTGTCGTGTTTGTGGCTCGGGAAGGAACTTGTGCAGCCTTCATCAGTGTAAACCTCCACAACCAGCAATGTGTCTGCTTCGGCATAGTCAGGAAGAATGTTGTGAACATAGCGTTTGTTGTTACCAACGCCTCTCGCTTCAGCATCGATATTTTCTGGTGCAATCAATCGAGTAGGATAAGTGCCTTTACTTGGAGAGGTACATACTGCCAGCTCAATATCTGTCAATGCCTTCACTTCACAGTTATCACTTGGTGTCACATAAACTGCATAAGGTTTTTTGCGCTCGAATGGACACATGCGATCACCAATATTCTCGTATGTTGCCGAATCCGTCACCACAGTTGCCTTACCAGCAACCAATACCAGGCAAGTCTCTACTTCTGAAGCTGGCAGAGAAAGGCTTTCACCTGCTTTTAACTCATAAGCTTTAAATCCAACATATCCCCAATCAGCATTTTCTGGGGTAATGTTTTGAGTACAACCGTCAGATGGAGACGCTTGATATTTCGATAGTAGATTAGACATTCAACTGTTCCTTATGCGTATTAATGTGCACTTCCCAAATGGGCTTTACATTTCAATTTAACTCATAATATGAAATGAAGATTTCAAAAACAATGATAAAGATCGGCTAATGCCCTTATGTAGAGTCTTCTTTAAGATTTTTCCCTTCACAACTGAACATAGATCACAAAATGATGCCCAGCCGCTATTAACACATTTTATGAAATGAAATTTTCACATCGAAAGATAACTTGAAGGCAACCAGGTGACTGATAACACTTAGCTTCTGGTCGTCGTCTGAACCATCGTACCTGTATAATGTAGGCCAACCATGGGTAGGTATAAATAAATAGCGTCCCATATACGCCGTATTTAGAATCAATAAAAATATTCTCGCTGCTATAAATTCACTGCGAAAACCCGTCATGTCCAGAAAACAAGCCTTATTGCGCAACTGAGTGACTATTTGCGAGGCCACACAATCAGAATTTTCTTACTCTCCTTTCAGCTTAAGATCACATTTTGAACAAGCGGTTTATTGAAGAGAATACCCTTACCCCATTACTCTGTTTAGGTGCGGCAGACACCGTTATATCTAGCTATACGCTCTACTTTTAAGTCAGCGATTTAATGAAATAGAACGTTCACTTTAAATAAAAAGCAAAATAAATATTCCATTTTAAGTTCTACTTCACATTTGCTTGGCAACGCGAATGCTATATTAGCCTCCAGATTATCGGTAAATGAGTAAGTTACTTACTAATTCAATAATCAAAGTCTGAATGGTGAAACAAAAAAATCACTATCCGCACAAAAACATAATTAAGGATGAATATCATGTCTTTAAACATTACTGATCTAAAAGTAGGTGTAATTGGTGTTGGTGCTATCGGTAAAGAGCACATCAAACGTGTGAACTATCTCACTGGTGCTCATGTGACCGCAGTATTTGACGTGAATAATGACCAAGTACGCTCATGGCTGACTCAAGAAAATATTGAAGCGGAAGTTTTTGATAATGGTGTTGACCTAATCAATTCCGATATGGTCGATGCAATTGTTGTCGCATCTTGGGGTCCAACTCACGAAGAGTTCGTACTAGCAGCAATCGAAGCTGGTAAATACGTAATGTGTGAAAAGCCATTAGCAGTAACGGAAGAAGGCTGTCGCCGTATCATTGATGCTGAAATGGCTTGCGGTAAGCGCCTTGTTCAGGTTGGCTTCATGCGTCGTTACGACAAATCATACCGCCAGCTCAAATCCGTACTTGATCAAAAGATCATTGGTGAGCCATTAACGCTAAATGCCTGGCACCATGCACCAGAAGCACCAGGGTTTAGTGGTGACATGGCGATTACTGACTCATTCGTTCATGAAGCAGACGTTCTTCGCTGGCTATTGGATGAAGACTACGCGACAGCACAGGTTATTCTTCCTCGTAAAACTCAAATCTCTTCTGAGCCAGAGTTACAAGATCCACACATCATGATTCTAAGTACTAAATCTGGTGTTCATATCTCGGTTCAGAGCTTCGTATTCTGTCAGTATGGCTACGATATTCAATGTCAGATTACCGGTGAGAAAGGTGTTGCTGCCCTTCCTGATCCTGCGACAACTGTGATTCGTACCAACGCGACACTACAACAAGAAATTTTTGTAGATTGGAAAGACCGCTTCTTTGACGCCTTCGACGTTGAATTCCAAGAATGGATTGATGGCGCTCGTGCTGGCCAATTAACAGGCCCAACGTCATGGGACGGCTACTGCGTATCTGTAACGATCGATGCTTGTGTGAAAGCAAAATACTCTGGTGGCATTGAGAAAATCGAACTTCCAGAAAAACCTGAATTCTACAACTAATTAATGATTTATAAATCATTAGGTTACAAATTCAAAATCTAAACAATTTATATCGAGTAATACCTACAGTGTATACGGGTGCAGGGATTTGCACCCGGTTGCAACAAAGCAGTTCTGTTGCCCTACACAGAAAAATAAAATTCATTTAGGAGGATTCATGTCCACTAATAATCAAACTGTAGATACAAGTTATAATTTACGTTATATCCTCGTCATCTGTGCTGTTGCAGCACTGGGTGGCCTGCTACTAGGTTATGACACCGCAGTAATTTCTGGTGCAATTACCCCAATTGCGACCTACTTTGAACTAAGTTCTATCGGCGTCGGTTGGGCTGTATCAAACGTTGCCATTGGTTGTATTATCGGTGCGTTCTTATCCGGTAAGGTCGCTGATAAATACGGCCGTAAAAAGGCCCTCATTTTATCCGCCATTTTATTTACTATTTCAGCGATTGGTGCAGCCCTTGTTGACACGTTCTTCTGGTTTATCGTTTATCGCATGATTGGCGGATTAGCGGTTGGTATTGCCTCTTCGGTATCACCGATGTACATGTCAGAAGTCTCACCGAAGAAAATCCGTGGTCGTGCGTTAAGTTCGCAAAACTTTGCCATCGTATTCGGTCAAGTAGTTATCTTCGTTGTTAACTTCTTAATTGCTCAAGGTATGACTCACGAATGGCTGGTTGATGTAGGCTGGCGTATCATGATTGGTTCTGAAGCTATCCCATGTGCGTTGTTTGTTCTTGCATCATTCTTCATCCCTGAGTCGCCTCGTTGGTTAGTGCTGGTAGGACGCGAAAAAGAAGCGCTAGAAGTCACTGGTAAAATCTTCAACCCTGCTTATGCGCCTACGGTTATTAACGCGATTCATAACTCTATCCACGAAGAAGCAGAAAACAAAGCGCAAGTTGAAAAGCTTCAAGTTCACAAACAACGTCGCTTTTGGGTTTTCGTTTTCATCGCAACCATGATTGTTATCTTCCAACAAGCAAGTGGTGTAAACGTAATGATGTACTTCGCACCAGTTGTACTTGAAAAAGTAACAGGTAACAGCCAGGTCGCGCTCTTCTTGACTATTTGGGTCGGTGTGATTCAGCTAGTGGGTACCTTAATCGGTTCTCTGCTCATGGACAAAGTTGGTCGCAAACCACTGCTAAAAATTGGTTCATTGGGTGCCACGTTCGGCCTGCTGTTGACGTCTTACTTCATTTACCAATCTGCAGGTTTGCAAGGTGAAGCCGCTATCCAAATGGGTTACTGGACACTGTTTGGCATGATGGTATTCATGATTTGCTTTGCGTTCTCATGGAGCTTAGGTGCATGGATTGTCGTATCTGAAATCTTCCCTAACCGCTACCGTGGTTTAGGTATGTCATTTGCTATCGGTGGCCTTTGGGTAACTAACTTCCTGATTGGGCTAATCTTCCCGGTAATGAATGACAGCCCGCTTCTCAATGAGATGTTCCGTGGCGCATTCCCGATGTGGGTATTTGCTTTCTTCATGATTGTTTCTTATTTCTTCGTAAATCGCTACCTACCAGAAACCAATGGTGTAGCACTAGAAAGAATGGAAGAGCATGTTATGACTAACTGGAACGGCCAACAGACCAAAAAAGTAGACGTACCTGCTTAATAGGACCAATAAACCCACTGCCAATTTGTCGCTCATACTTAGGAATGTATCGATGAGAGACAAATTGCCAGTCTAACTAATAACGACTTAATAATTACACGTGAAATCAATAATAGGTTGATTGATATACACTTTATTTGGAGGTTTTTATGAAAATCGCATTCGACGTTGATGTACTAGCAAAACAAATGAGTATCCCGGATATGGTGCACAAAGTTGCTGACTGGGGTTACAAGTATATCGAGCAATCGCCTCATCCACGTATCAACCCGTTCTACAAGCACCCACTATTTTCTCGTGAGTGTGAAAGAGAATACAAAACTGCCCTACGTCAGGCTGGCGTTGAACTCTCTTCTTTTATCGTTGTTTATCGTTGGTCAGGCCCAACTGAAGAACAACGTAAACATGCAGTAGCAAACTGGAAAAAAATCGTAGAAATCGCTGTTAACATGGGTGTAGAAGTAATCAACACAGAACTTTCGGGCGATCCAAACCAACAAGAAATCTGTAACGGAATGTGGTTCCGCTCTATGGATGAATTACTACCTCTATTTGAAAGAGAAGGCATTCGTGTCGAAGTGCAATCGCATCCATGGGATTTCTGTGAACTGAATAATGAAACGTGTGACCTGGTTAAGTCCTACCGTTCGGACAATCTAAAGTACGTATACTCTGCGCCTCACGGTTTCTTCTATGATCAAGGTAAAGGTGACGTTCGCTCAATGTTAGAGTATGCAGGTGACGATCTTTCTCATGTATTGTTTGCGGATACCTTCAACCAAACATTGGATTGTCGTTATATCGCTAACCCACCTTGGTTGAACAATCAAGGTCGCAGTGATGTAGCTATCCACCAGCACTTAGCGATGGGTGAAGGCGATGTAGATTTCGATACTATGTTCTCAACACTAAGAGATATGGATTTTGCGAATAAGAAATTCGCAGTCGGTGGTGATTCAATTGCTTGTGTCTCTTATTTTGGATTCCCAGAAAAGATGGACGTGCAAGCTCCAGCGGCAAGAGAGCGTTTAGAAAGAGAATTCTTACTTCGATAATATAATAGTTCTAACTATTATCCAGGTACGGGGCAATATTATCTGTCCCGTACCATTAAAACATTATTATTGTCGATTTATTAAATGTGATTGACGTGTAATTAGCGTTCCAGGCATAAGTATTTTGTTGCTACTATTAACATCAGAATTAAGTAGTTCAACAGATTTACTAACCAAAGGTATGAGTTCCTGCCTGAATGTCGTGAGGCTATATTTAGGAGATGATGCTAGATCTATATCGTCAAATCCTACAATAGCAATAGTGTTATCAATTTTGTGATGATGTAATGCATCCAAAGCACCAATGGCTAAAATATCATTTTCACAAAAAATAGCGTCAACTCTCTGATTAACATCGGTTGTTTTTATGTAGTCAGAAAGGCAATTAAATGCGAGGTCTCTGGCATAGTGTTTGATATTAAATCTGTGCTCGAGTGGTATATCACACTCAGAAAGTCGACTGTTAAAACCTTGAAAGCGTAACAGCCCTGTTGATTTTTGTTCTGGGCCAGACATGTAAGCCATTCTTTTATAACCTAATTGCATGAAAAGACTGGCAACTTGCTGACCCGCCGTTATACCATCAGTACTGACAGAGTGAACGTTTGGCATATCACAATGACGATACAGAGAAATGAGAGGAATATGCTCAATGTTTTTTTCAACGATTTCTTGAGGTAAGTCGGTGCCAAGAAATATGATGCCGTCGACTTGCAACTGACCTGCTAACGTAAGGGCATTCTTATAGTCTTTTTTAGAATGAATATTGAGAACTATCGGAATTAACCCCTTATTTTGTAGTTTTGATGTGAGTTCATCAAAAACAGTCAAAACAACCGGAGATCCTAACTCTGAAATAAGTATAGCGACCATATTTGTTTTATTTTTTGCTAGGCTTCTTGCAAGTAAGTTAGGCTTATAGCCAAGTTCTTCAGCGGCTTTTAGCACTTTATTTAAACTAGACTCAGAAATTGAAGAACCCTGAGTAAATGCTCGGGAAACAGTCCATTTTGATACACCTGCAAGTTTTGCCACATCACGAGCAGTGATATTTTTTGTGACTTTGTCTTTATTTTCTTTCATCGGCTCAACAATTATATTGACAGTTTATTTTTATAGGATTTAAATTGATTTTAAAATAATCATGACTCTGTGACTATATAAAATCACGAAATAATACAAAGTGTCATTAATCGCACCGTTGATCAATCTTTTTGGTCAACAAATGCGAAACTAACCAACTTTGCACCCGGTTGCAAAAAGGTGCTAAGAGATTTATCCAGTTTTTGAATCAAAAGTAAACAATTTAGAATATCGAGGTTAATACTATGCAACTAGCAATTTGTACTGATGTATACGCAGATCTTTCATTCACAGACATGTTAGATAAAGTAAAGTCAATGGGTATTGACGCTGTAGAAATGACAGCCGGTGGCTGGGGTGCGCGTAAGCATGTGAACACTCAAGAGCTTCTGGGCGATGAAACCAAACTTCAGGAGTTCCAAGCTGAGCTAGAAAAACGTGGTATGCGTATTTCTGCTTTGAATACATCTTGTAACCCGCTTTGGCCATCAGAAACGGGCGAGCAATACGCGAAGAGCATGTACGAGTGTGCAACATTAGCTGGCAAACTTGGCGTGAAAAAAATTGTTGCTATGGCTGGTTTGCCTGCTGGTTCTCCTGAAGACAGAACACCAAACTGGATCACATCGACAGTATCTTGGCCTGATTTCATGGCACCAGCTTACGAGTACCAATGGGAAGTCACTATCAAGTTTTGGTCTGAATATGTCGATCACTGCAAGAAGTGCGGCGTAGAACAAATCGCGATCGAAGAGTTTCCTGGCACTATGGTTTGGAGTGCGTCAACGCTGCTTAAACTGCGTAACGCGGTTGACCCAATGATCGGTATCAACCTTGACCCATCTCACATGATCATTCTTGGTGCGGACCCGATTGCCGCAGCTCGCGCTCTAAAAGGCTGTATCTACCACGTGCACGGCAAAGATGCTCGTATCGAACGTGGTCTAGCTGACATTGATGGCCTGTTAGAGCCACGCCCAGTTGAAGACAGTGCAGACCGTACCTGGAACTACGTTGCAGTAGGTTGTGGTCAAGATCTTCAGTGGTGGAAAGAGTTTTTCTCTGTGTGTCATATGATGGGCTACAACGGTGATGTATCACTAGAGATGGAAGACCTGACCATGACAGTGGATGCTGGTGTTGAAACCTCTATCGACGCTTTGAAAGCAACAATCAGCCAGTAATCGCTATTCTTGTTTAGGTGCTAATCTATCTTGAAGCCCAACAAACAAGCTGAATGAAATTACATCGAATGGAGTAGCTCATACGAGTTGCTCCATTTTTGCGTAAGAGGGTTTCGAGCACTCATTTGGTCCCCTTCCCTAGCTGGCAGAAAGTAGTGAACCAATCTCTACTCCAACCTATTTGTACGATATGAAATAAAAATTTCATCATATAACTTGTGAATTCAACACCCATCACACAATAGGAGTTTAATTTCACTTACAATTGGTAATGAAATAAAAATTCCACAAATTTAAAGCAGTTCGTTTGTTAACGCGTTACCGTGAGAGGCTCAAAGTGAAAACTGAAAAGAAATTAGACCTGATTTGTATGGGACGAATCGCTGTTGACCTTTACGGCCAACAAGTCGGCTCTCGCTTAGAAGATATGGGCACATTCGCCAAGTATCTCGGTGGGTCTTCCGGTAACGTTGCTTATGGAACTGCCGTTCAAGGCCTTAAATCTTCAATGCTTGCCCGCGTTGGCGATGAACATATGGGACGTTTCTTACGTGAAGAACTGGAAAAAGTGGGTTGCGACACCAGCCACCTTATTACCGATAAAGAACGTCTTACTGGCCTAGTCATTTTAGGCATCAAAGACGAAGATACCTTTCCACTGATCTTTTACCGTGAAAACTGCGCTGACATGGCAATCAGCAAAGAGGACTTTACAGAAGAGTACATCGCATCAGCGCGCTGTCTCGCTATCACTGGTACGCACTTATCAAACCCAAAAACGCGCGACGCTGTTTTAACTGCACTTGAATATGCCCGCCGTAACAGAGTTAAAACCGCGCTTGATATTGATTATCGTCCTGTGCTGTGGGGACTGACTTCTCTGGGCGACGGCGAAACCCGTTTTATCGCATCAGATAAAGTGACCGAAGAACTGCAAGACGTTTTGGGGTTATTCGATGTAATTGTCGGAACAGAAGAAGAGTTCCATATTTGTGGCGGCTCAACAGATACCGTTGAAGCACTCAAAGCCGTACGTAAGGTTTCTGGCGCAGAATTGGTTTGTAAACGCGGTGCTCTTGGTTGTTCTGTCTACACGGATTCAATCCCAGAAACTCTGGATGAAGGCATTACTGTACACGGTGTGCGTGTGGATGTGTTGAACGTGCTTGGCGCTGGTGACGCATTCATGTCTGGTCTTCTTCGTGGCTATCTCAACGGTGAAGGATGGGAAAAAGCGTGTACTTATGCCAACGCTTGTGGCGCACTGGTGGTATCTCGTCATGGCTGTGCTCCCGCAATGCCAACCAAAGTCGAGTTAGACAACTACTTAACTCGCGCTAACGATGTTAAGCGCCCTGATTTAGATCCTCAGCTTAACCACTTGCACCGAGTAACGACACGTAAAACAGGGGCATGGGACGAATTATGTATATTAGCGTTCGATCATCGCAGCCAATTGGTCGATATGGCGAAAGAAGTCGGTGCAGATGTTGGAAAAATTCCAGCGCTGAAAAAGCTCATTCTCGAAGCGAGTCGTCAGGTAAGTAAAGAAGCCGGTTTAAAAGGTCAATCAGGACTCCTTTGTGATAGCACCTTCGGTCAGGATGTGCTTAATGACGTAACGGGTGACAATTGGTGGATCGGTCGTCCAATCGAAATGCCTGGCTCTCGCCCTCTAGAGTTCGAACACGGCAACATTGGCTCTCAACTGATCGACTGGCCTTTAGAGCATGTGGTGAAATGCCTGGTGTTCTACAGCCCGGAAGATGATGAAAGCATGCGCACTCTGCAAGAGAATAAAATAGCGGAAGCGTACCACGCCTGTCTTAAGTCTGGGCATGAACTGCTACTCGAAGTCATCCTGCCTGACGGCGTAATGAAAGAAGATCGTTTATACATTGAAGCTGTAAGCCGCTTCTACTCTTTGGGCATTAAGCCAGATTGGTGGAAGTTACCAGCGCTTGAAAGCGATTCATGGAATACGATGAACAGCTTAATCATCGAACAAGACCCATATTGTCGTGGTGTGGTGATTCTCGGTCTGGATGCCCCTGTAGAAGAGCTTAAAAAAGGCTTTGACCAAACAACTGGCCACGACTTAGTTAAAGGTTTTATGGTTGGCCGAACTATATTTGGTGAACCATCTAAAGAATGGTTGTCTGGGAATATTAATGACCAAGCGTTTATAAACAAAATAAAATCAAATTACCTAGAAATAATCCACCTTTGGAAGAATAGAGGATAATATTCCTGAAGATGATGTGCCCTAATATTGCACATCATCTTATCCAAACAGCTAGAGCGAAAAAGAATTGAACAAGTAAATGGGAAAACAGGTGTGCAACTCAGACTACTCAGCACGAGGCACGCCTGAACTTTTACAATCTTAAGTCATTGTTATTATGATATTTAATGTGCAAACCCTACCCTTCAGCACATTTAAAGGATAAGGCGTCATAAGCTTAGTAAAATTATACATTCGTTTTCCTGCAAACCGTGAATATTGATCACCCCATAACCTCTGTGAAAACAAGGCAAATTCCGTATGGGTAAAATAATTAAACAAACAGAAACTTTCTTATTTTAATTATTTATTTTTCTGAATTAAACAATGAATTAACGAGGTCTGAATATTTAAGTTCAGGCTTATCACATGATTTTTAGAAATGAAACCTTAAATTATTGGAGTAATCTATGCCAGTCACTAATATTAAAGAACTAGATGCCCTCGTTACTCGCGTTAAGAAAGCGCAAGAAGAGTTCTCTACTTACTCTCAAGAGCAAGTAGACAAAATCTTCCGTGCCGCTTCTCTTGCAGCTAACCAAGCTCGTATCCCTCTAGCGCAGCAAGCGGTTGAAGAATCTGGTATGGGTATTGTTGAAGATAAAGTAATCAAGAACCACTTCGCTTCTGAGTTTATCTACAACAAATACAAAGACGAACAGACTTGTGGCATCCTGGAAGAGGATGACAACCTGGGTACGATGACTATCGCTGAGCCTGTAGGCATCATCTGCGGTATCGTACCAACCACTAACCCAACTTCGACTGCGATCTTCAAATCTCTAATCTCTCTGAAGACTCGTAACGGTATCATCTTCTCGCCACACCCACGTGCGAAAAACTCTACTAACGATGCAGCGAAAATAGTTCTGGATGCAGCAGTAGCAGCGGGCGCACCAAAAGACATCATTGGTTGGATCGACCAACCTTCAGTTGAGCTTTCAAACGCTCTAATGAAACACGATGACATCGCACTTATCCTTGCAACTGGTGGTCCAGGCATGGTTAAAGCCGCTTACTCTTCTGGTAAGCCAGCAATCGGTGTAGGTGCAGGTAACGTTCCAGTTGTTATCGATGAAACGGCTGACATCAAACGTGCAGTGGCTTCTATCCTGATGTCTAAAACATTCGATAACGGCGTAGTGTGTGCTTCTGAGCAGGCTGCAATCGTGGTTGACGAAGTATACGACGAAGTGAAAGAGCGTTTCGCAACGCACAAAGCTTACGTACTAAGCAAAGCTGAAGCAGAGAAAGTTCGTAAAGTTCTGCTTATCGACGGCGCACTAAACGCGAAAATCGTTGGCCAACCAGCGGCAGCAATCGCTGAAATGGCAGGCGTTAAAGTGCCTGCAGACACGAAAGTGCTAGTAGGTGAAGGTCTAGGTAAAGTTTCTTACGACGACGCATTCGCTCACGAAAAACTGTCTCCAACACTAGGTCTATTCCGTGCTGACAACTTCGAAGACGCGGTTGCTCAAGCGGTAACAATGGTTGAAATCGGCGGTATCGGCCACACTTCTGGTCTGTACACTAACCAAGACGTTAACGCTGACCGCATCCGTTACTTCGGTGACAAGATGAAGACGGCTCGTATCCTAATCAACATCCCGACTACTCACGGTGGTATCGGTGACTTGTACAACTTCAACGTTGCTCCTTCTCTAACGCTAGGTTGTGGTTCATGGGGTGGTAACTCTATCTCTGAGAACGTAGGTCCTAAACACCTAATCAACAAGAAAACTGTTGCGAAGCGAGCTGAAAACATGTTGTGGCACAAACTACCTAAGTCAATCTACTTCCGTCGCGGTAGCCTTCCAATCGCGCTTGGCGACCTAGAAGGTAAGAAACGCGCATTCCTGGTAACTGACCGTTTCCTATTCAACAACGGTTACGCAGATGACGTAGTGAAACTACTGAAAGCACAAGGCATGGAAGTTCAAACGTTCTTCGACGTTGAAGCTGACCCAACGCTATCTGTAGTAGAGAAAGGTGCTGCTCAAATGGCGAGCTACCAACCAGACGTGATCCTAGCGCTAGGCGGTGGTTCACCGATGGATGCTGCGAAAATCATGTGGGTAATGTACGAGCACCCAGAAACGCACTTCGAAGAACTAGCAATGCGCTTTATGGACATCCGTAAACGTATCTACAAGTTCCCTAAAATGGGTCAAAAAGCTGAGCTTGTTTGTATCACAACAACTTCAGGTACAGGTTCAGAAGTTACTCCATTCGCGGTTGTTACTGACGACAAGACTGGCGCTAAATACCCACTGGCTGATTACGAGCTAACTCCTAACATGGCTATCGTTGATGCGAACCTTGTTATGAACATGCCTAAGTCTCTAACTGCATTCGGTGGTTACGATGCAGTAACTCACGCTCTGGAAGCTTACGTATCTGTTCTTGCGAACGAATACTCAGATGGCCAAGCTCTACAAGCACTTAAGATGCTAAAAGAGTACCTACCATCAAGCTACGCGAACGGTGCAAACGACCCAATCGCTCGTGAGAAAGTACACAACGCAGCAACTATCGCTGGTGTGGCGTTTGCGAACGCATTCCTAGGTGTATGTCACTCAATGGCGCACAAACTAGGTGCTGAGTTCCACGTACCACACGGTTTGGCTAACGCACTGCTTATCTCTAACGTTGTACGTTACAACGCGAACGATAACCCAACTAAGCAAACTGCGTTCTCTCAATACGACCGTCCACAAGCACGTCGTCGTTACGCTGAAGTTGCAGACCACCTAGGCCTAAGCCAAGCTGGTGACCGCACTGCTCAGAAGATTGAACGTCTACTAGCATGGATGGATGAGCTAAAAGCGAACCTAGACATCCCAATGTCTATTCAGGCGGCTGGGATTAATGAAGCCGACTTCCTGAATAAGGTCGAACAGCTAGCGATAGAGGCGTTTGATGACCAATGTACTGGTGCCAACCCTCGCTACCCACTCATTGGTGAGTTAAGAGACATTCTCAAAGACTCTTTCTACGGACGCGCTTATACCGAGTCAGAGACAGAAAACGGCGTGACCGATAAAGAGGCCGAAAAGAAACCCGCAAAGTGTAACGTAAAAGCAACCAGCAAAGCTGCGTTGGCATAACCACTAAAACACGCCTCCTCTACGTCTGAGGGGGCGTTAATCTTACGCTACATACTTTCCATCAAAGCGGTCTCTCTGATAAGTCACAGCTCCACCAAATATTCTTATCAATGTACATCATCGCTTGCTTCTCAATGTCCACCACGCCTATACGTTACCTATCTCATTAAAAGCGGATGCCTTGATACATGACGCTATTGTCGTCGCTTTTAATGTAACTTTTTCACGGCTTCAATCGACTTTATTAATGCCTTAGGAGGCCGATTTTTCACACGCTCTAACGGCAAGAAGTTGGCAAATGTAAATTTTCACTCTCTTTTATCTCATGAAATGAAAATTTCGTAATTTTGCAAAAAGTATCATCCATCACACCATTATTTTGTTTTTAGTGAATCAACACGCCACAATCTAATCAGGATCACAAAAGCTGACAACATTTCAGAAAAACATTGCAATGAAATAAATGTTCCATAATATCTAAATCATTAGATTTAATATGCTAGCAAGGCATCAGGTCACAAGTTTCGTCTCACCTGCTGTCGACTAAATTATCTGGAGTAAAGTGGTTATGAACACGATTAAAATGACAACCGCACAAGCGCTGGTTAAGTTTATGAATCAACAGTATGTTGAGTTCGATGGAATAGAACATAAGTTTATTCATGGCATCTTTACCATCTTTGGTCATGGCAATGTTGTCGGTCTGGGACAAGCACTAGAAGAAGACGCAGGCTCACTCGAGGTATATCAGGGCTGTAACGAACAAGGTATGGCTCATATCGCGATGGGTTACGCGAAACAAAACAAGCGCAAAAAGATCTATGCCGTCACCTCTTCTGTCGGCCCTGGCGCAGCAAACATGGTAACAGCAGCGGCGACAGCAACGGCGAACCGCATCCCAGTGCTTTTCTTACCGGGAGATACTTACGCGACTCGTCAGCCAGATCCTGTTCTACAGCAAGTTGAGCAATATCACGATGCATCAATCAGCACCAACGACTGCTTCAAACCCGTTTCACGTTACTGGGATCGCATTACTCGCCCAGAGCAATTGATGTCTGCAATGGTTAACGCGATGCGTGTATTGACGGATCCTGCCGACACTGGCGCAGTCACGATTTGTTTACCACAAGATGTGCAGGGTGAAGCTTACGACTTCCCAGAGTACTTCTTCAAAAAACGCGTACACCGCATTGAACGTCGTCCAGCGACTAACCCAATGATTGATGACGCGGTTGCTCTAATTAAGAGCAAGAAGAAACCGATGCTTATTTGTGGTGGTGGCGTACGTTATTCAGAAGCACACGATGCATTCCGTCAGTTTGCTGAGCGACACAATATTCCTTTCGGTGAAACTCAAGCGGGTAAGAGTGCGATTGTCCACGACCACGAACTTAACTTGGGTGGCGTAGGTACCACAGGTTGTCTTGCTGCTAACCGAATTGCGCGTGATACAGACTTAGTCATTGGTGTGGGTACTCGCTTTACCGATTTCACCACATGCTCTAAATCACTATTCCAGAACCCAGATGTGGATTTCTTAACCATCAACGTCTCTGAGTTTGATGCAAGCAAATTAGATGCAACTTCGGTTGTCGCTGACGCCCATATCGCTCTCGAAGCAATCGGTGAAAAGTTAGCTCAACTTGGCTATGTAAGTGGCTACAGCGACGAAATTAAAGCAGCTAAACAAGCTTGGGACAAAGAACTAACCCGCTTATTCAATGTTCAAATAGGCGAAGGTTTCGTTCCGGAAATCGGTGGTCACTTTGATGATGAGTTGGCGGAATACCGTGAAGCACTTAATACCGACTTAGCCCAAACCCGCGTACTAGGCTTGCTAGATGAACATCTTGAACCTGATGCCATTATTGTCGGTGCGGCGGGCTCTCTTCCAGGCGATCTACAGCGCGTTTGGCGACCAAAACGTCCGGACACTTACCACATGGAGTATGGATATTCATGCATGGGCTACGAAGTGGCCGCGTCGATTGGTGCGAAAATTGCGAATCCAGAGCAACCGGTTTACACCATGGTCGGTGACGGTTCCTACATGATGCTGCATTCAGAGCTACAAACATCGATTCAAGAGGGCGTGAAAATCAACGTACTCTTGTTTGATAACGCGGCATTTGGCTGTATCAATAACTTGCAGATGAACCATAAAATGGGCAGCTTCGGCACCGAAAACCGTTTCAAAGACCCGAAAACAGGCAAGATGAGCGGTGGATTAGTGCCTGTTGATTTTGCAAAAAACGCTGAGAGTTACGGCTGTAAAGCCTACCGAGTGCATACAGAAGAAGAGCTCATCGCCGCATTGGCTGATGCTAAACAGCAAACGGTATCAACCCTGATTGATATAAAAGTGCTACCGAAAACCATGACAAACGACTACGAGTCATGGTGGCGCTGTGGTACGGCTCAAGTCGCTGCGAAACCAGAGATTGAAGCTAAAGCTCAGGAAAACTTAGAGAAATTGAAAAAAGCGCGTCAGTACTAAACGATCAAGAGCTCGGGGTAAATAAAGTCTCACTCACTTCCTCACCCTGAGCTCAGGATAAATACTAACAATAAGTTTAATCGAGCGGTTTGCCCGTCCAGCGTGACTCCTGAGACGGGCTTTTTTATTTGTCGTAGTTCGAAATATCGCCTTGGTTATAACGAGCCACCAGCGCTTAAACCCTATTTTTCAGCTACGCGAATCCATTTTTTCAACTTCCAACAACATTTGAAATTTATTTTCCGACTTGATCACAAAACGAATCAAATATCCCACTTTAAATTGAAAATGAAACAAATATTCCGTACAAAGGTTTTATTGAAACGTGAAACGCATATGGGCATTGCCTTAACGCAGACACAAAAACTTTAGCATTGGAACCATCCTAGTGATGACGGTAAGAGTTTAAGCTCTGAGGAGAAGAATGTGAGTATTGAGAAAAAGCTAGATGTCATTTGTATGGGCCGCATTGCGGTTGATCTTTACGGTCAACAGATCGGCGCTCGTTTAGAAGACATGGGATCTTTTAATAAGTACCTTGGTGGCTCATCAGGTAACGTGGCTTACGGCACAGCAGTACAAGGATTGAAATCATCAATGCTTGCACGCGTTGGTGACGAGCACATGGGCCGTTTCCTACGTGAAGAACTCGAGCGTGTTGGCTGTGATACTAGTCACTTGATCACTGACAAAGAGCGTTTGACGGGGCTGGTTATTCTGGGCATCAAAGACGAAGATACTTTCCCTCTGATCTTCTGCCGCGAAAACTGTGCTGACATGGCAATCAGCAAAGATGACTTTACTGAAGAGTACATCGCGTCTGCTCGCTGTCTGGCAATCACTGGTACTCACCTATCCAATCCAAAAACGCGCGAAGCCGTACTTACCGCATTGAAATACGCTCGTCGCAATGGTGTAAAAACAGCGCTAGACATCGACTACCGCCCAGTACTTTGGGGGCTGACTTCACTGGGTGATGGCGAAACTCGTTACATCGCTTCAGACAAGGTAACTCAAGAACTGCAAGAAGTACTTGGCCTGTTCGATGTTATTGTCGGCACAGAAGAAGAGTTCCATATTTGTGGTGGTACAGATAACACTATCGATGCACTAAAAGCCGTACGTAAAGTTTCTGATGCTGAACTAGTGTGCAAACGTGGTGCACTGGGCTGCTCTGTATACAGCGAAGAAGTGCCAAACGATCTTGATGACGGTCTGACCATTCACGGTGTTCGCGTTGATGTACTTAACGTTCTTGGCGCTGGCGATGCATTCATGTCTGGTTTGCTACGTGGCTACCTAAACGACGAAGGCTGGGAAAAAGCATGTGCATACGCTAACGCCTGTGGTGCATTGGTGGTTTCTCGTCACGGCTGTGCTCCGGCAATGCCAACTAAGTTAGAGCTTGATAATTACATCACTCGCGCTGCTGATGTGAAACGTCCTGACCTGGATGTAGAGCTCAACCACCTACACCGCGTTACGACACGTAAAGCTCCTCAGTGGGATGAGTTATGTGTGATGGCATTTGACCACCGAAGCCAACTTGAAGACATGGCTCGTGAAGCGGGTACAGACACGGCACGTATCAAGACACTGAAAAAACTTATCTTTAAAGCAAGCCAACAAGTCGCACAAGAAGCGAACTTAGCGGGTAAAGCAGGCTTACTGTGTGATAGCACATTCGGCCAAGATGTACTCAATGAAGTGACAGGACAAGGTTGGTGGATTGGCCGTCCTATCGAGTTACCGGGTTCACGTCCACTGTGCTTAGAGCACGGTAACATCGGTTCACAATTAATCGACTGGCCTCTTGAGCACGTGGTGAAATGTTTGGTGTTCTACAGCCCAGAAGACGAGTTAGATATTCGTACAGAGCAAGAAGAACTGGTTCAAGAAGTCTACCAGGCATGTTGTAAATCTGGTCATGAGTTGCTACTGGAAGTCATCCTACCTGCTGGCGTGAAGAAAGAAGACAGACTTTACATTCAGGCTCTGGAGCGTTTCTACGACCTGGGTATCAAGCCAGACTGGTGGAAACTTCCGGCTCTTGAAGCCGATAGCTGGGACACGGTCAGCTCAGTAGTCACAGAACGCGATGCATTCTGCCGTGGCGTAGTCATCCTAGGCCTAGATGCACCTCAGGAAGAGCTACAAAAAGGCTTTAATGCAACAGCGGGTAAAGAGATCGTAAAAGGGTTCGCGGTTGGTCGTACGCTATTTGGTGAGCCATCACGTCAATGGCTGGCGAATAGCATTAACGATGAAACGCTGATCGAAAATATCAAGCAGAACTACCACAACCTGATTGCACTTTGGCGTCAGCGTGGTTAATTCCCAATAAAAACGCTAGATAGGTATGACAGCTTTTTCTGTTGGGCTTAAGTACCTGTTCTTAGCAACCCCAAAGCGCCCATCTGGGCGCTTTTTACATGGAGCGAAGAAATGATCATCACAGACCCATGGTTTTATATCGTATCCATACCCGCGGTCCTCATCTACGGAATCGGTAAAGGGGGACTCGGTGGCGCTTTAGGTGTCATCTCAGTACCACTGATGGCTTGGACCATCTCACCAACCCAAGCCGCTGCGATTCTGCTGCCGATCTTATGTGTGATGGATTTCTTTGCCGTTAAACACCACCGCCATTTTGCAGATACTCGGGTGATAAAACGCATGTTACCAGCATCGGCCCTCGGAGTAGCTCTGGCAGCGTTGTATTTAGGAAGTATGACCGAGTCTAGCGTGAAGCTGATTGTTGGACTGTTGTCGGTACTGTTCTTCTTTATGCACCTGTTCCAGCGCAAACAACCAAAACCCGGAGGAACGTTTTCAGCCTGGTTCTGGAGTACGTTATGTGGCTTTTCCAGTACCGCCATTCATGCTGGAGGTGGCCCTGCCAGTCTTTACCTGCTCCCGCTAAGGCTCGAAAAAACCACATTAATCGCAACGATGGCCGTCCTGTTTGCCATTATCAATCTGTTTAAACTGGTGCCATTTACTTTGCTTGGCACCTTCGACAGCACCAACTTACTGACTTCTTTGGTTCTCATGCCATTGGCACCAATAGGCGTAAAAATGGGTGTGTGGTTACTGGATAAAGTCCCTCAGCAAACTATCTACCAACTGTGTTACGGCTTCTTACTCTTATCCGGAACAAAATTGCTCCTTGAAGGGATAAGCTAAAACCATTCTTTTACCCGATAATTCTTATTACAAAACGAAATGACAAAAGGAGCCTTGTGGCTCCCTTTTATCGTATCTGCAAAAATTAAAGACGATTAACTCACGCCCAATATCGAAAAACCTCGATAAATCATCTGAAAGTAAATGAATGCCAACAAGGTTTGTGTCATCAAGAAACTTATCTAAAAACTATCAACGAGCACCGAAGATGATTTGAATTGATTCATTAGAAGTAAATGAGAAATAGATCGAATTTGTCAGATATGACAGCTATATGAACGATTTCATTTTTAAGCTAAAATGAAACACTTAAAGCAAGTCACAGAATGAATCTATGGAGAACATAATGTCAGCACCAACCACACTAAGTGAATTGCAAGACCAAATCAGGAATCGCTACGGTGATTTAAGTAAACGTCTTCAACAAGTTGCAGCTTATGTACTTGATAATAAAAGCAGTGTCGCGTTTGAAACTGTT
Source organism: Allocatenococcus thiocycli (assembly GCF_921292965.1). Taxonomy (NCBI): domain Bacteria; kingdom Pseudomonadati; phylum Pseudomonadota; class Gammaproteobacteria; order Vibrionales; family Vibrionaceae; genus Allocatenococcus; species Allocatenococcus thiocycli. Next base: position 49,957 of record NZ_CAKLCK010000051.1, on the reverse strand, counting down.
TCTGTTATTGCTGAACAAGCTGATGTTCCGCCATCGACATTGATTCGTTTTGCCAGCGCTTTCGGCTACAGTGGCTTTAACGAAATGAAACAACTATTTCGTACAAACTTACTTGAAGAGACATCTAGCTACACTGACCGAGTGAAACTTTCAAAAAGCATGGATGCCGACGAAGAGCCACCAGAGCGCCCTATTGATATTCTGCAAGCTTTTGCACGCGCCAATACCAGTGCAATACAACAACTTTCGACTCAAATCGACGAAGACAGCCTCAACAAAGCGGTAAAACTGCTCTCTGAAGCAGACAATATCTACGTCATCGGTCTTGGACGCTCATTCAGTATCTCTTCATACTTAACGTACGCATTCCGTCACCTGAACAAACGTGCGTTTCTTATTGATGGGCTTGGTGGCATGTTCAAAGAGCAAATCAACATGATTCGCGAAAACGACGTAGTCGTAGCGATCAGTTTCTATCCGTACGCGCAAGATACGACTGATGTGAGTGATGCGTTAGCAAACACAGGCACAAAGCAGATCATTCTTACCGACAGTCAAATCAGCCCACTTGCAGCCTTCAGTGATGTCTGCTTTGTCGTCAAAGAAGGCAAGGTAGATGCATTCCGCTCTCAGGTGGCGTCACTATGCCTGGCCCAAACGTTAGCGGTTTCACTGGCTTTTCAGGAAAGCGAAAACAATTCGGCAGCATAGTCCGCTCAAAAATTCTGGGTGTATTGAGATACGCCCAGCGTCCACCTCTCCTCCCTTTTTTCCTGTGTTGTTTCGCTATTTGTTGTTGAGATCCCAATTAAATAGATAAAACAAATGAAAAAATAATTTCATTTTAATCTATAATTGAATATTAATTCCTTTAAATATTTTCAATAGGTAGGAGAAAGATGAAGTTATTTGTTTTTGAACATTGCCCGTTTTGTATCAAGGCGATGATGCTCGCGAACTTAAAGAACATGCCTGTCGAGTTTGTGTACTTACAAAACCACGATGTGGATGCGCGTATCGACAAAGTTGGCGCAAATATGGTTCCTATCCTTGAAAAAGAAGATGGTACCTACATGGCAGAAAGCCTTGATATTGTGAAATATTTAGATGAATGGGATGGCAACCCTGTATTATCAGAGGCTGTACATCAAACTGATATCGACCGTTACAATCAGGCAGTCAAAGGTGTTGAAGGTCCACTTGTACATCCACGCTGGATGGCAATCACTTTGCCCGAGTTTGGTAGTGCAGAGGCCAAAGCTTGGTTTACCACCAATAAATCGAAAATGATCGGAATGTCATTTGAGCAGGCGATGGCGCAAAGTAATGAGTTTCTCATTCAACTGAACCAAGCGCTGCTCACTCTGGAGTGGCTGACGCTGCCTTCAAGTCGCGATAATGTTCTCAGTTACGATGACATTAATTTCTACCCTACTCTGAGAAACCTTACCCTAATCAAAGGCGTGGAGTTCCCACCAAACGTTCGTCTCTATATTGATGAAGTGACGGCGTTAACCAACATTCCGCTTTATGACCACGTAGCGGTATAACTAACTTAGCGCCCAATCACACGGGCGCTGATTGTTTTTAAAAAGCACATTGTTTTAAAAAGCACGCAGCCTCTTCACCTTCACTCGTACTAAGTCCCAGCATCGATAAACCATCAACGCGGTTAAAATAAGTACGATACCCAGAATTTTATTGGTCGACATCACTTCATTTAGCCACACCACACTGATCAACACCGTCCATAAGGGCTCTAATGTCATCAACAAAGCAGCATTGGTTGCATTTGTGCCGCTCTGACCTTTGATTTGAATGAAAAAGCGCAGACATGTCGCCGGAATGACACTAGCGGCAAACCAACCCAACGTACTCATACTGATTGAAGTGGGCCAAGACTCTATACAGGCGGAAAAAAGAATTGCCAATAGGCCGCCAGTGAAAAACTGAACACAAGTGAGGTAAAGCACGGGAATAGTTTGAGAGTGATGACTATTACAAATGAAATGTAACGCCACAAAAGCCGCCGAAATAAAAAAGAACAACTCACCCGTAGACATTGAGAAACTGCCCGAGAGGGATAGAAAATACAGTCCCGCGCTGACGAATGGAAGAGAAGCCCAAAAAGGGCGTGTTGGCCGCTGTTTAAACAGCATCCACCCCCAGATAGGTACAAATAGCATAGAAAGGCTCATGATAAATGCGCCCACACCCAGTTCATCACTGACCGAGACGGCATAAATCCACAAAGATAGAGACAAACCTTGCAGCAGCCCTATCCATCCCGCTGTGACAAACTGCCGGCGATCGCCACGAACCAGCTGCTTCATGCCGAATGGCGCGATAATCACAGCGGCGCAAACAAACCGAAATCCAATAAACGCGAGTGGTGGTAGCTCCGCAACAGCCTGCTTTGAAAACAACCATCCCAGACCCGCTAATATGGTGGCAGAAAACAGATACAGTTCCGCTTTTTTATTTGAAGTCATTACCGCCTCTACGTTTATGGAGAACCAGCTACACCCTATTAAATATCCAGAGCGTCGACCTGCGTCTCTTCATTTGTGTTGTAAATAAGTGCAACCACAAGTGACTGAATCAAACATTGGGTTGCGGATAAAGTCCGATACTTTTCTAACTGCGACTCTTTAATCACAAAACAGGCATCGCTATTGGTTGCTATAGGGCTTACCTGGCTGTCAGTAATCGCTATCTTCTTTACGCCTTTTTCTTCCACGACTTCACTAACCATTACCGATTCGTCAGAATAAGGTTCACTGCTGATGATGACGACCACATCGCCTCTGTGTATCGTCTGCATTTGCTGCAGATAAATTGCCCCCAAACCATCAACAAGAAACACCCGGCGGTCAATACGTCTCAGTGCGTAAACAAGGTATGATGCCATGCCAAAGCTTTGCCCGAAGCCAACCACATATATATTATTCGCCTCATTAAGCAACGTAACCGCTACTTGGAGTGTGTCGTGCTCAATTTGCACGTTTAAGTCTTCAAGGGAGTTGATGTTCGCCTTAGCTAACTGAGCAAGAATATTCGCTGGAGTCTCGATATTCTGATCATCATCTAGGCCCGCACCAATCCGGGCATAGCCGGTGTAACTCTCCGTTTGTTCAGCTAAATTAATACGAAACACTTTTTTAATGTCATTGAATCCACGATAGTGAAATGCGTGCGCAAACCGAGTCAGCGTCGATGGCGGAACCTCCGCATTACGTGCTATTTCGGACACTGAATCGAACGCGATACTTTCCGGTTTTTCAACGACATACTTAGCAACTTGTTGTAACCGTTGACTCAAATCTTCATACTTTGCGTATATGTCCCTTTGCAATTCTTTGACGTTTGTTGCTGCAATCATATTCCCTCCTTGGAATAAGCTGTGCTTTATGAACAAGGCAACCATCAACCATCTCAACAAATACAATCCCAGCCAGAAAAACGTGTTGTCGAGAAGTTCGGGATTTACACAAAAGATGATCAGGCAATATCAATTCATTTTTGGAAATTTCATTCCATTTTAAATTAAAAATGAAATAACAGTCAATATAAATGATTTTCTGCGATGAAAGCGAGAAAGTGCCAAACATGAGCAGGTCAGAGCGCTTGATAATCCGCACTCAGTCAGTAGCTGACTGTTCGATGGATTTATTAAGCGGCCAAGAAATTGATTTTAATTATCAATTAAACTCAGGTGATTCATTGACTAAACGAAGATTGGCACGAGTTTTCCCGTGGTACTTTGCTGTTCATTGCAAGGGATTTGGTCTTTTCGCCCTTCTATCTTACTTCTAGCTCACACTATTTCATGAAATTTAATATTTAAAATTAATTAATTTGAAATTTAAATTCCAAAAAATATACTAATAGTATGACATCAATACAAGGACTCCCTTATGTTAAAAGCTCTACATGGTATTTCTACAAAAAGTAGTAACGTTATTACGGATGCTCATATTGCACATGATATTGGTTATGATTGCTTAGAAATTCTGGGCGATAAGCTTATTCGCTACCAAGATAACGGTGGAACGAATAAAAAATTAAAGGAAGTTCTTGATGGCTATGGTTTAAGTGCTGGGTGTATCAATGCCCTTCTTTCTATAGAGCGTCATCAAGGCGAAGAACGTACGCAAATGCTCGAAGAGGCAAGGAGGTTAACTCAAGCAGCAGCCGAACTTGATTGTCCAACGGTGCAAATTCTTGCCCTCAATGGTATCGATCACCTCCCGGACGATCAAATCATGGATATTATGACCGAGAATATTGGTTCCATCGCTGATATCGGTAAAGAATACGGAGTCCGATATCAAATAGAAGTTATTGCCTTTACTAAGTTTCGCTCGCTAGAACAGGGGCTTGAAGTTATCCGTCGCTTAGGCCGTGACAACGTGGGTATGGTGGTCGACTTTTGGCATTTATGGGCAACGGGATCTAAACCAGAAGACATCGCAAAATTAGATAAGAACCTCATCTATGGTGTTCACTTTTGTGACGGCCGATTACCCTATGAAGGCGAAGATTGGGATCAACTCGTCCAACGTGGTTACATGCCAGGAGAAGGTGATATCGATATTCAAGCTTGGGTGGATGCAGTTAAAGCGACGGGTTATGACGGTATGTGGTCAGCAGAACTACTGAGTCCGAAGCACTGGGAATATGACTTATATGATATTGCACAACAATGCTTTGATAATATGAAAAAGTATATTGGTTAATATTTCATTTTAATCATAGATAAAACGTGCCGTTAAAAATAAGCGATTAGAATTAACGGCACATATAGGGCATGAAATTCACTTTAGGTTTACTATATGTTTTCTCGACAGTAAGTATCTATAAGCACAGGTTCAAAACTTAATGGCGACTGGTTATTACCCTCTGACTGATAAACTACTTTAAACAACTGCTCGATCAGCTGCTCTTTTCTCGTTGATAATACGGTGTGAACTAAACCTTCATTCAAAGCGTCTCGTGTTACATCTGTTAGTTCATGACAAACAGTAAAAATTTCCTTTTTAGTACGATGATTTTTTAGCGCTTCAATAACACCTTCACTTCCACCTCCTGCACAATAAATAGCAGAAAGATTTGGATGACAAACGAGAAGCTCTTCTGCCGACTCTAAAGCAAGCGAATAATTTTCAAGGCTCATTGTCGATTCAATGACTTCAGTATCAGGAGCATTTTCCTCAAAATAGGAATAAAACCCACTCATATACCCAGATTGGCAATGGAACCTTTTACTTCCGGAAATAATACCCACTGCCCCATTATCATTAGCCATATGATGAATGTACCAGGCTGCAAGCCTACCCATTACATTGGGATTAATACCTAAATGGTGTATCACTTCCGTTGTATTTAATTGGCTAAGTAACGATATGAGGTTGACGCCATTGCTAGCTAGCTTGTCAACGGCTTCTATAATCTGGGGGTGTTCAGGAGAAACCAGTGCAATGGTGTCGTATGCGTCTGATATTCGATTGAGCAGTGTGGTGTAAGTCAGGTGGTTTAAGTCGTCTAGATAAAATATCTGTACCTTGCAGTGTGGATATTTATAATACGCCTCCTGTTGAATACTTTCGCCTAACAGCTTATAGAAATGCTGGTTTTGGGAAAGAAGAATTACCGCAAGATTTTTCTCCAGGTATGTATCATTTAAGGCAGTTTCGACCAGACGAGTTGCGCGGAACCCAATCTCCTCGGCTGAAGCGAGTACTTTTTCTATAGTTTTACGTCTAACCGTCGAGCGTCGATTCAGTACCCTATCAACCGTTGCAGTACTAACACCCGCATGCATAGCAAGATCCGCTATTGTTACTCTTCTATTCTTTGCTTTCTTCGTCATTAAATATCTTTATTAAGAGTGGGTTATAAGGGTAGCCTTTCAATAGCTTTGAAACGATATTGAGCCAAACACCTATCTACGCTCGACTGGTCTGATCATAAGAATGGCGCACAATCCAGTGACCTAACCGATTCAAAAGATAACAGGCTTAGTATGTTCAAAAACAAATAACGCTAAAGTTTAATAACCTTAGCGCTACGCATTAATAAACGTTGATCCTTCTTATGCTTTACTGCCTAATATGTGCTCTTCCATCTTTTCCAATGAAACGCCCTTAGTTTCTGGCAGGAAGCGAGCAATAAAGAAGTAAGACATCGCCATACACGAAGCAAAGAGCCACATAGGGAATGCACCATTAAAATGCTCATTTAACCATGCGTTATCGTTCATAATTGGGAATACAAGGCCGATAAAGAAGTTACTTACCCACATGCTTCCGATAGCAAATGACATACCCAACGAACGCATTCTATTTGGGAAGATTTCAGAAACGACAATCCACGCGCCCAAGCTCCATGAAAATGCGAAACAAATCATAAAGACCATCATCCCGAATAATGTCCAGTAGCCCATTCGAATGGCTTCTTCGCCCACTAGACCACTTGATTGATAGATGAAGTACGAGGTGAGTAATAAGCCAATTGTCGCGCCAATCGAACCAGCCTTGAGAAGCGGAGTACGACCCACTTTATCCATTAATAAAGAACCAATGGATGTACCAATAAGTTGAATCACACCAACCCAGATGGTTAAGAATAAAGAAATTTCTGCATTTCCAGTTACTTTTTCTAAAACAACAGGGGCAAAGTACATCATGACGTTAACGCCACTGGCCTGTTGAAAAATCGCAATTGCAGATGCAATAAAGACAAAAAACCAAAAGTGTTTCTCACGTACTACTGTCTGCTTGCTTGCGACTTGCTTGCTCACGCTTTCATCAACAATTGATTCTTGAATAGTAACAAGCTTTTCTTTCGCTTTTTCTGGATTGAATACACGAGCAAGGATTTTCTCGGCTTTAGCCATCTCCCCCTTCATCACTAGCCAGCGCGGAGATTCAGGAATGATCAAGGAAGCCACCAGAAATAACACACAAGGAATCACTTCCGAACCGAGCATAACCCTCCAGCCAGTATCAACTAGCCATGTTTCAGCCATACCTTTCGCAATTAAGTAGTTGACGACAAATATCACCACTTGGCCACCAACAATGGCGAAGTTTTGCATGCTGAGCGCTCGACCACGAACTATCTTTGGCGACACTTCCGAGATATACATTGGCGAAATGGAAGAAGCTAGCCCGACAGCCAGTCCTCCGATCATACGAAATACAATGAACCAAAAGAAGGTGTCAGCAAGTGCCGAACCTACCGCAGAGACTGTGAATAGAATTGCCGCAAAAATTAGCGAACGTTTTCGACCATATTTAGCACCAATTCGACCCGATGCCAGCGCACCGATAATACAGCCAATCGCAACATTTGATACCGCCCACCCCACACCGAATGAGTCGAGTTGGAAATATTGTTTTATTGGTCCGATTGCGCCGGAAATAACGGCAGTATCATAACCAAATAATAAGCCGCCCAGTGCAGCAATACTACAAATCAATAATACGTACCTAACGTTGTACTCTTGTGATATGACAGGCTTTGATATATCGCTTATTGCGGACATACATCCTCCTTGAAAGATCAAGCTCTTTATTTTTTAAAATTAGATTCGGGTCGTTCCACTCACTTTATTTCAAGGTTAAGTGCAACTCGTTCTTTATTGTATTCGGCTCAATTAACAATCTGAGAAGTCATTCTCAATGCATACAGATATCGACAACAATCGCGTATCTATCGGCTGACAACGATTACTTCTGACCAGATGGTTTTGTGCTAAAACAACCTTCTTACTTTTTGTGAAACTTATATTTTACTTTTAAAATATTTGAAAAAATTAGTTCACAAAAAGAAATCTAAACGATAAACCGTGATGAGACCGTGACAAGGCTCTCATAACATTTCATTAACAAGCCTTAACGTCAACTCCATCAATACTTCATATTCAAAAATGATGTAAGCCATCATTTTTTGAATAACTTATAATTATCATAAAGTTAAGACCAATCTTCCTTATAACAATGTCCAATAAAGACATTAAACATCATTCAATACAGGCTATATCTAGTGAGATTGTGGTAATAGTTACGCGCTCTACAAATAAACCATGTTGCTAAAACAAAAGACCAATCACACAAAAAACGGGGGATCCGTGTATCAAAAACACCCACAAGATGAAAATTTTCGAATAATTTATTTCATTTTTATGCAATTAAACCTTTGTGCAAAAGGCATTGTGTAATCTAGCTCTAAGGCTGTCGTTCCCCAATTACAGGTAACTTATCCGTGATTAAGCGTATAATTGATGCTCTAAACGCTGCCTCCTTACTCTGCGCTGCTAAGTCGCTACAAATCGAGAAAACTAGGGGAAACGGAAATCTTTTTGGCTTTTTTAAACAAAAATCCCTCAAAATTTATTGAGGGATTTCGACTAAATTAAGAGTCCAAGACTATCTGAAAATAACGATCAAATCGCAAAAGTAACCGACTGTCTAGCACTCTGTGCAGTAACTATTTTATTGAATTCTATTTGTAGAACTCTGGCGTTTCCGGCATGTCGATATCAACAACCTTGCCTGAAACGCGTGCTTCAGCACATGCATCTGAAGTAACCGCTGTGAAGTAGCCATCCCATGCATTAGGGCCATTTACTTCACCTGCGTGAGTTGCATCAATCCAGTCTTGAAGCTCCACGTCATACGCTTCAAAGAAGCGGTCTTTCCAATCAGTCAGAATGCTCGTAGAAAGTTTCGCATCTTTACGAGTCAATAGGCTCATTGGCTCTGGCAGATTAGCAATCCCCTCTTCACCAACGACTTGGCATTGAATATCGTAACCGTATTTACAGTTAACAAAAATTTCAGCATCAATATGAATGCCACTCCGAGTTTCTACGATCACCATCAGTGGATCCTGTAGCTTCGCATGGGTGTATTTCGTACGTTTTGGATTAATAACCTGAACAGATTTGTAGTCGTCACCCACTAACCAGCGCAATACATCGATTTCATGGATAAATGTATCCGAGAAAGGCATATCGCCATGGTAAGCTTCTGGAACTTCAGGGTTTCTGTGAGCACAGTGTACGAGCAAAGGCTCACCGAGCTCACCATTTGCAATTGCAGCTTTAAGCAATTTGTAGCCCGCATCGTAACGACGCATGAAACCAACCTGTACCAGTTTTTTACCAGCAGCCATTTCGGCTTCAACAATACGTTTGCAACCTGCAGCAGTGTCAGCGAGTGGTTTTTCACAGAACACAGGTTTTCCAGCTTTGATCGACTCAAGAACAAACTCTTCGTGCGTCGGTCCCCAAGACGTCACAACAACCGCATCGACGTCTGACGAGTTAATCAGATCCTTACCATTAGCGTAAACTTCAGCCGGAATATTCTCTTCGGTCAAAAATGCTTTTACTGCGTCAGGATCCACATCGGTAGCAGCAACCACTTTTGCACCTTGTAGAAGGTTATGAATCCTTTTTGCATGTTCTTTACCAATTGCACCTAAACCAATCACACCTACTTTTAAAGTCATGATATTCGTCCTTTAATTTTCATTTATTTTAGAGGTAATAAACCGCCGTCTGAATTGCAGAGTTTTATTTTTATATGAATAAACCAATACAGATTCAAATTAAATAGTGTTTATAATTTTTAATAAAATAAAAAGTTAATAGTTACATTTATAAAAATAATTAGTTCGAATTAATTTATAATAAACGCATTATATTGATTTTAAATTCCTGCAACTTCTCGAATATATTTTCGCGCTTTTTGTGCGTACTCTAGTGGATCTGCAACGCTAGGGTCCTGCTCTGCTTCTATTACCATCCAGCCTTCGTATCCAGCTTTATCTAACGCGTCAAATATTGGTTTAAAGTCAATTACACCGTCGCCAGGAACAGTGAAAGCACCTAAACGAACGCCATCAAGAAAACAGCGATGCTCATCGATGACTTGTTGACGCTTTTCATTACGAATGTCTTTTAAGTGGACGTGTGGAATACGACCAACATGTTTATCTAAAACTTCAAGGATCGCTGCTTGCGTACCTTCTGAGTAGTAGATATGCCCCGTATCTAGGAGTAAGCCAACATTATCGTTCGTCATCTCCATAAATCGGTCTATCTCTGATGGGGTTTGAACACCAGTCCCCATATGATGATGCAGACAAACTTTCATGCCCTTTGCGGCTGCAAGCTCAGCAATTTTATTGTAGCCATCAGCAACACGTTGCCACTCTTCGTCAGTCCAGTGCGGTTTTTCTTCAAAGACAGCTTTTTCAGTGCCCTGAATACTGCCACTTTGCTCCGAGCAACCAATAACCTTTGCGCCCATTTCATGTAGGAATTCCATATGCGCAATAAATTCAGTAATTGATTGATCTTCCTTACCATCTGCAAAGAAAGTGCTAAACCAAGCGTTACAAATCTGAATGCCACGAAGCGCCAATTTCTCTTTTAGTACCTTGGTATCTTTAGGGAACTTACAACCCACTTCACTACCAGTGAATCCAGCCAGAGCCATTTCACTAACACACTGTGCAAATGTATTTTCTGCCCCTAAACTTGGTAGATCATCGTTTGTCCATGCAATCGGCGCTGCACCAAGTTTTACTTTATTTTTGTCCATTAACGGCCTCCCAATATAGAGTCCACTATTAACGAGTTAATAATGGGTTAAATACGCTCAAGGATGAATTCAATACTTTCTTTCGCTGCTTCAACGTGATCTGGAAGTTCCCAAACAGGCGCAGAGAATGGTTCAAATGAGAAATAGCCTGTGTAACCAGCGTCAAGCAATTGTTTGATTTGGCCAACATTATCCAAACGGTCTTGAGCATTAATCATTAGACGGTGGGCGTCTAACATTTCATCAAACGTTATGGATTCATCTTCAACACCTGAGATATGAACTAAACCCGTTTGCTGTGGGAAAAGTTCAGTTTCTGATGCGCCCTTGTGGTGGAATGTGTCGTGAACGATCTTGAACGTATCTTCGAAACCGAGTTCTTTAATCGCTTCCACCGCTTCAGCTTTAGTGCGAAGGGATGAAATAGGAAAACCTAGGGGCTCAACATAGCCTTTGATGCCGTATTTATCTAAGATAGTTTTGAGGTGAGTTAAAGACTCTTTCACTTGTTCCTTCGTACGTTGGTTACTGTCATTCAAAGGGCAAAGAACCAGCGCCTCCGCACCACATGCTGCGGCTAAATCAGCCAACGTTTCTGCTTTCTCTTTTAATTCGTTATCCCATACATTGAACGGGTATACGGCATTAATAGTTAGAATTCGAACACCTGCGGATTTTGCTTTAGCGCCAATAACTTTAGCTTGCTCAACAGAAACCAAGCTATTCTCGTTTACGTCATTACGTAATTCGATAGCATCCAGTCCCAGCTGCAGTGCATAATCAATAAGAGCTTCTGCCGATACTTTTGGACAAAGCATGTGATTTAAAGCAAATTTAATTTTGGTGGTCATGTTCACTACCTCGTTATAATTTCACGTATTTATTAAATTAAAATATTAAATGTGGCTAACTAAGTAATAAACTTAGTAATCGGCGACCCAAAAATAGTAGCGATTACATATCGTTTTTGGTACTTATGTTTTGATGGGTTTTCATCAATGAAATGTGATCTAGTTTAAAATTAAGTAGCCATTGCTTTTTAAGTTTTATTTGCGTACTCAACCAGCTTGTTGTTCTGTTATTAATCAGCACACTTTATCTTCAGCTGACGATTAAGATAAACGAGAATGAAGTAATTATTCTAATAAGCGAAGACAAAGAGTTATCTCTAGAAATTTAACCATGCCTAGAGTATTGTCAGCGCTAGGGAAACCGAATATTCGTCAAGTGATACCCATTGATACACCAAACCACTGCCGTGTACGAACTATAGAGTTATGAAGAAATCAACTTTTGCTGTAATTGCAGAAAAAGCGCAGGTAGGCATTGCTACCGTAGATAGAGTTCTGAACGAGCGCGGAGGCGTCTCTCCAAAAACGGTTCAGAAAGTGATAAATGCAGCTCGAGAGTTGGGGATTAAACGTACACTGCCAGAAATATACCAAGCTCCTTGGAGGATAGAACTTATCCTCAGTCAGAACCCTTCACAATTTTTCAAATCTTTAACCCGAGGATTTAGTAAAGTTGCTCAAGGACACCAGTATCGTAATTTTCGCTTACGATGCAGCTTAGTACCTGAGAGTCAGCCCGAAAAGCTTGCTAATCATCTAGAGAACAGCGCCGATAAGTATGACGGTATCATCGTATTTGCAAATGACAATGACACCATTTATCAAGCACTTGAGAAATGCCATTCTAAGGGAACCCCTGTTATCACACTAGCTACCGATTTGCCTGATAGCAAAAGGTTATGCCATGTGGGGATCGATCAGTATCAGATAGGAAGAACGGCCGCTTCACTGATGTCTAAAATGCTGCCAGAGCAAGGAAAAATCCTTCTTATGAGCGGGCGATTCGACTATCAGGCTCATATACAAAGAATGAAAGGCTTCAAAGATGTGATAAGAAAGCGAGATAATATTGCGTTAAGTGATGTTCTATATGGCAATGATGATAAAGAAACCATTAAGCGTATTTTGAGTCAACAAAATAACAGTGACATCATCGGTATTTATAATTCTGGAGCAGGAAACAAAACCATCGGTAATTGGATATCAAGTAGAGGTAAGGCTGGTTCTTGTGCTTTTATCACTCATGAGCTTTACGATACTACCGAAGAGCTATTAAAAAATAATACGCTTTCTTTCTCGCTAGACCAAAATGCTCAGCGACATGCAGAACTGTCGCTGGATATTATGTTTAACCACTTATCTAACGGCTACTCTCCCGATACTTATACAGATGGGAAAGTACCATTTAGAATTATAACTGAAGAAAATATCATCTAATTTAACGCGAAATAAAGAAGCATAAGCCATTAGCTTGGTGATTAGTTAATACTTACGTTATTACACAAAGATTGATGCCATAAATAAGTAGTCGTTTTCTGATTGTCATTTTGAAACTTCCATTTTCTCATTTTGAGAACCCCTTCCAGCCACAACCTAAACCATTGATATTTAGATATATAAACTTTGGCACACTACCTGCAATCCTGCTGTAAACACTAGCAGGAGATACGATTATGGAACTTCGTAAAATTGAAACAAACGACACTATCGTGACATGGGTGATCAACGGGAACCTTGACGCAGACGGTAGCCGCCAGGCGCAGCCACACATTGATGAAATTTTGGCTGAGCCATCAACTCGAGAAATAGAAATTGACTTCAGCAGAGTCCAGTTTCTTGATTCATCAGGCGTAGGTGCGATCGTGTACCTATATAAACGGCTTATCGAGAGCCAGAGAAGTATGCGCATTGAAAACGCTTCAGGCCAACCTCTCGAAATAATGAATCTGTTGCGTATTAACCAAGCGATACCAGTTAATTCTCGTAGTTACTAAATAACATCACTGACAAAGGACGTTGGCATGAACTTTTCTTTCAAACACATAGCCCTAGCTGTATCTATAACTTCCATGATTGGATGCAGTAGTTACCCAGAAGAAGGCCGTGGTGGTCTTGGGGAAAACTACATCCAATCAAACTTCACCCCCGTGATGCCAGATGAGCCCCTCGGTCCTGAGCACGGACTTCGGTTTGACTGGCAACTGACCAAGCTGCAATTAGACTCGTTGATCATCGAAGGCGCGCGTTGGTGTTTTCCGGCTGCAGTTGTACAAGCGTTGGAAAAACAAAACCGTATCGCTAGAGAGCTTGAAGGTGGTTTACTGCTTGATGCTGCCAACGACATTGTTATTCAGCGCAAGCGTCTTAATGAGCTAGAACTTCAACTGGACTATGCGACCTCACAGACCAAGTGTGTACCTCCTATGGATGAAAACGCATTTCAGAAGCGCTTAGCTATGATTGATCAACTTTATAGCTTGCTTAACGTCGATAATCAATTTGCATTTAATTCCACAGAAGTAAATCCAAAGTACATGGGCCATCTAGCCCAATCCGCGAACATCTTAAATGAGCACCAAAGCTTAAACCTCAAAGTTACTGGTCACGCTGATTCTGTAGGTGATGGTCAGTACAACCAGGAACTTGCCATGGGACGAGCGAATCAAGTCAAGCGCTACCTGACCATTTTTGGTCTTAACCCAAAACGTATAGAAACACAATCGGTCGGCGACACGCTTCCTCTCTATGAGGGTGAATCGGAAGGTGTTCGTCTTACCAACCGCCGCGTAAGCATCGAAGTGGTGGATACTCAAGAACAAACCAAGCAGCGTTTGCAGGGAGGCTTACAATGAAATGGATTAACCTAATTGCCCTACTTCTTCTTACTTCAGTTTTCTCTGTGGCGCACGCGAATGAAGAACGAGTACAAATTGGCGATCTCATTCAGGTCAACTTACCCGGTGAGTCATCGTTAAATAAAGGCTTTCAAGTCGACAAGCGTGGCCGCATCACTCTGCCTGAAGTTGGCGCGCTATACGTCGCGGGTTACAGTGAAGCTCAGCTTGAACAAGCCGTTAAAGAATCTCTGGAGAAAGTGTATCGAGACCTCTCCTCTGCATCTGTCTATATCGCTGAGCAACAAATTTTAGTCTCGGTACAGGGGTATGTGGCCTCTCCGGGCGAATACACTTTATCTAAGTCTTCTGATGTCCAAATGGCCCTTCACGCAGCGGGCGGATTACGCTCCGGCGCGCAGCTCAACAGTCTGTTTATCAAACGTGGCAAAGATAAGATCACCTTTAACTACAAAACGTTTCTCGATACAGGAGATGAATCACTGCTACCTGAGCTGGTCTCACTTGATACGATATTTGTGCCTGCGTCTCCACTGGTCGGTAATATCGAGCAAGAGTTCGATGCGAACAAACTCGCTAACGCGGGTGACAGTGCCGACGGCAGAACAGCAATTAAAGTGTTTGGCGAAGTAAACGCGCCGGGTTCATTCAGCTTTAAAGCCAATAGCGATCTGGTTGACATCATCATGCGAGCTGGCGGCGTTACTCGCTATGCCTCTGTCGAACAAATACGTGTCATTTCAAACAATACTCCTAAGCTGTTTAACCTTAAAACCTATCTCGATAGCGGTGATATCTCATTGCTACCGCCACTAACACCGGGAACCACCATCTTCGTTCCTAAACAAGAAGAAGAGATCAAGGCAGGCGCGAACGTGGTTTACATTATGGGTGAAGTAGCAAGCCCAGGTGCCTATGAAGGTAAAAAGAACGCGTCGTTTATGGATATTCTGGCTAATGCTGGTGGTCCGACTCGTTACGCAGAATCACGCCAGATTCGCGTCATTAAGTCCAACGGTCAGGTGATCAAATTTGATTTAACCGCGTTCACTGAGGGTCTGACCCGTAAAAGCCCGCCTAAAATTGGCCCGGGAGATGCGATCTTCGTTCCTGAGAAGACAGATATGAACGAAAAGTCTTGGCTGAAAATTGCACCCAATCGCGCCGTCAGTGTGATTGGAGAAGTGGTTCGCCCCGGACGTGTTGAGTGGTCAGATGAAATGGATCTTATGGACTTGCTATCTCATGTTGGCGGCCCAACGCTTCGCGCGGACACCTCGAAAATTGAAGTGGTCGCCGCTGATAACCAGCTACACATATTTGATCTCGATGATTTCATTCTAAAAGGCGCGCCGAACAGCGAATTACCTAACATCAGTGCTGGTGCAATTGTACGTGTACACGATCTGCCCCAAGATCCTTCCGACAACAAATCACAATGGGTTCGCCAAAGTTCAGATGCATCCATTTATGTATTTGGCCAAGTCAATGCCCCTGGCCGCTACCGTTTCACTAAGGATATGCATTTCCTCGATATTTTGTCTGCGGCAGATGGCCCAACAAAAGATGCGGATATCCATAACATTCGTATCACACATCGTGACAAAAGCTATTCCAAAGTAAGCAAGCTTAACCTATCGTTATACTTTGAGACTGGGGATGAAAGCTTGCTTCCAAGTGTCACCATGGGCGACACCATTTACATCCCTGAAAAAGATAAGATTTGGTTGGATCGTTCTAAGGAGTCAACGGTACGCGTACTAGGTGCAGTCAATAATCCAGGTCGATATGTATTTGACGACAACATGACCTTGTTAGACTTACTTGCCGAAGCGGGCGGCCCGTCTGACAGAGCCTATTTAGAGAAAATTTCGATCGTCAATATGTCGTGTTGCCAAGGCCAAGCAAGAACCTTTGACCTGGTTGACTTCAGTAAAACGGCCAACATTTACAAACTTCCGGTACTAAGAGCTGGCGATACCATCTATGTGCCCGATAGAAACGAAAGTATCTTCGAAAAAGCACGTTTGGGTCTGGAAGACGTTCTGCGCCTGACGACAACCATCGTGTTAATAGGAGCTCTATAATGATTATTCCTGCAACTCATACAGAAATAGAGCAAATCTATCTTGCAGCAGAAATGCGTGACAGTCGCTCATTATGCATTACCGCATGTCAATCTGGCGATGGCGTGACTTCCGTTGTCGCTGCACTGGCGGAGCGTTATCTGCTCGCGGGTCACCGAACCTTGGTGGTGGATCTTAATACCTTCCACCCAGCTTTCGAATGCATTGATATCACACCAGATATCGACCATCAGATTGGTTCTTTGGTCGCGCACGCTTCAACGCGACAAATGTTTACCGGGTTAACCGTGCCGAACAACCAATCAGCAGTTCTGGCGTACAAAGATCCCACACATCTAAGAGCCACGGTCAAACAATGGCTTTGCCAATACGACCGCGTTATTTGCGACACGTCACCGCTGCTTCAAGTCAATAGAGGAAATATTCCTGCACAAGTCGTTGCGAGCGCATGTGACCAGACAGCACTTGTGGTGATGGGTGGTAAAACGTCTTCCAGTCAACTTGAAAAAGCCATGCAATTAATTGATTCGCCTTCAATCACCTTGTTAGGCTCGATACTGAATTTAAAAGACCAGGCATCACTGGCTCAGGAGATGGTGCGCGAGCTGAATCGGCTCCGCTTTATCCCCAAAAGTTGGCGCGAAAAGTGGTCGCAGAATATTCTTACCAACGAGTTCCTTGCTCAGTCTGCTTAGGAGTTGCCATGAGAAAAACCTTTATCGCCCTTTCGACTCTGTTACTTTCGGCAGTAACCGTTGCTGAAACTCTTACATTTGGCGTTGTCCCTCAGCAATCTGCCAGTCGACTTGCCGAGCAGTGGGAGCCTCTCGTTGCTGAAATAAGCAGAGAAACCGGTTACGACATTGCCTTTAGCACGGCTCCTAACATTCCGGAGTTTGAAAAGCGTTTGTCGGCGGGCGAATACGATATCGCTTACATGAACCCATATCATTACACCGTCTACAGCAAACAGCCGGGCTATCGAGCCTTCGCCAAAGCCAAGGATAAAAAAATAAGCGGAATTCTGGTAGCAAGGAAAGCCAACAATATTGAGTCTTTACAAGCGCTACAAGGACAAAGGCTCGCTTTCCCTTCTCCTGCTGCCTTTGCTGCAACGGTTTTAACGCAAAGTGACTTGAGAGAAGCTAACGTCGAGTTTGAGTCTGACTACGTAACATCACATGACTCGGTGTATTTGTCTGTGGCGAGAGGTTTTTACCCAGCAGGCGGCGGTGTGATGAGAACCTTTAACTCATTACCTGACGAGGTTAAATCTCAGCTAGAACCGATTTGGACAACAAAACCGTACACACCACATGCCATAGCCCATCACCCGAGAATGACTCACAACCAAGTCAAATTGATCCAACAAGCGCTCAAGTCTATAGATCAAACACTCGAAGGGAGAACGTCCCTAAAATTATTAAATATCAACGGATTTGAATCAGCTATCGACACCGATTGGGACGATGTGAGAGCACTCAATATCAAAGTACTGGACTAACCGGAGGCTTTAATGACGTTGCGTTCTAAAACAATTCTTGGCATAGCTCTCATCGAAATTACGGCCCTCATCATTCTCGTGGCTAATGCGATGAGTTTTCTCTCAGATTCCAACGAGAAGCAGTTACTCCAAAGAGCTCATTCAAGTGCAGTTATGTTTACTCATGCTGCGAAAGACGCGCTACTTTCTACTGATTTAGCGACGTTGGACGACTTAGCTCAAGAGTTCATCAAGTTAGAAGATGTCGCTTACGTTCGTGTGTTACGCGGTGGCAACCAAATGGCCACAGCAGGCGACACTGCGCTACTTGCACGCTCAATGGTCAGTGATGAAACTTTAAAAGACGTTAATGACGGTATCTTTGATCTGCGTACCCCCATTGCAAGTAACGGTAATATCTATGGGTATGTAGATATGGGGTTTGAGACACACCCTATCAGCAATATGCTCATTAACGCGCAGCAAGCAATCATCAGTATTGCAACCATCGAAGTTATATTGGTGGCGTTTTTCTCCTTTATCCTTGGAACCTATCTGACTAAGAATCTCACCCGTTTAGCCTCTGCCGCCCAAACACTTCGGGAAAAAGGCCCGGGGTTCCAACTTAACCACTATTCCAAAGATGAGCTTGGTGAAGTCACCAAAGCATTCGATGAGATGTCGGCTAAGTTAGAACAAGACTACCAAAACCTCACTGCAGCACGGGAAGGTGCCGAACTGGCAAACGACTCTAAAAGCCGCTTTCTCGCCTCCATGTCTCATGAGATACGTACTCCAATGAATGGCGTATTGGGCATATTAAATATTCTTGAAGAGACCAACCTCACTAACGAGCAAAGAAAGCTGGTCGCAACCGCTACTGAATCGGGCAACTTCCTCCTTTCCGTCATTAATGACATTCTTGATTTCACTCGAATGGAGTCCAATACGCTTATTCTGGAAGATAAACCTTTTGACTTCAGACAGTGTGTCGAAAGCGTGGTGAATTCATTTTTGCCCGCAGCCAAGAGTCAAAACCTTATTTTACATTGCTACATTGAGGGCACTGTTCCAAGCAAAGTCAGCGGAGACAAAAACCGCGTCAAACAGATACTGCTCAACCTGATAGGCAATGCCATCAAGTTTACTCATGAAGGCAGCGTCACGGTTAAAGTTGGGTCGGAGGCATTGGAACAAGGGCGAGTAAAAATCACCTGCCAAATTCAAGACACTGGGATTGGCATCAAAAATAGCTCGATTGATTACTTGTTTGATGAATTTACGATGGCAGACCAAACCTATTCACGCAGCAAAGAAGGTTCGGGGCTTGGCCTCGCTATCTGTCGCCGACTCTGTACCCTTATGGATGGTGACGTCACGGTCGAGAGCACACCCGGCGTAGGCAGTACATTCACATTTGACATCACGCTCTCGGTAGCCGATGAGTTGCTGACCTCTCCAAATATTGATTCACTCCGTCAAGAATTGATTCGTTCGAACGCTCGTATTCTTGTCGCAGAAGATAACAAAGCAAATCAGCTCGTCATTCGAGAAATGTTCAAACGGGTTGGTCTATCTATCGATATTGCCGAAAATGGCAAACAAGCGGTTTCCATGGTTCAGGACTATCAATATGACCTGATTTTTATGGATATCTCCATGCCTGAAATGGATGGCATGCAAGCCTGCAAAGCGATTCGGAGCCTTGATGACAGTAAGGCGTGTGATATCCCAATTATCGCCCTAACTGCACACTCACTGGCTGGTGATAAAGAAAAGTTTCTTGCATCGGGCATGAACGACTACTTGTCAAAACCCCTAAGGCTGTCACAACTAATTGAAAAAATTAACCTATTCTTAAATGATGACCAAGAGGAAAACAAAGATCTAAAATCAGGCCCCTGTCATTTGATTAAGCATCAGAATTCATATGCAAATACCAACGTAGGTCAATCGAACCAACGTGAGGAAGCAGTAAATTTGGATTTAGTAGACGAACAGATTTTGCAGCAAATGATCGCAGACACCAGTGCCGATGTCATTCCATTGCTCATCGAGCATTATCTTGAAGAATCTCAGCAGCGTTTAGCAAAAATATATCTGGCTATGGAGTCTCAAGACAAAGAAACATTAGAGTTTGAAGCGCATACCCTAGGTAGTTCAGCTCTGGCACTCGGTAATAGAACTTTGTCCAATTTCGCGCGAAAAATCGAGCATCTTTGCTTAGACGGCAAACAAGAGCAGGCTTTCAGCTACAAACAAAAACTTGAAGTTGTTGCCTCAGAGTCACTAAAAGCATTAGAGGAAAGGAAACAGCAAGGGTTTATTGAACCAACACAACTATAAAGGCTTAAGAGAGGACAGCTCCAATGAAACCAAAAGTACTACTAATCGAAGACTCAACTTCTCTTGCTATTTTGTACAAACAGTATGTACAGCACGAGCCCTATGACCTGTTTCATGTAGAAACAGGCAAAGAAGCCATCGCCTTTATTGAAAGAAATGTTCCCCAATTAGTTATTCTGGACTTTAGACTGCCCGACATGGATGGCGAGCAAATTCTGGATTGGATTAACGAGAACCAAGTCCCGACATCCGTCGTCATTGCCACAGCGCATGGCTCAGTAGATCTGGCGGTTAGCCTTGTGCAAAAAGGAGCGAAAGACTTTCTGGAAAAACCAATTAATGCTGATCGTCTAAAGACCTCCATCGCTCTGCACTTGCAGCAAGTTAAACTGGAGAACCTTGTCGAAGACATAGAAAACAAATTCGATCGAAACCGATTCCACGGCTTCATCGGATCTAGCCTTCCAATGCAAGGTGTGTACAAGATCATCGATTCAGTGGCACCAACGACAGCAAGTGTTTTTATTGTCGGTGAAAGTGGCACAGGTAAGGAAGTGTGCGCCGAAGCCATCCACCGCGAGAGTAAGCGTAAAGATAAACCGTTTATCGCCATTAACTGTGGTGCGATTCCAAAAGATCTCATGGAAAGTGAAATCTTTGGTCACGTCAGGGGCGCATTTACAGGCGCAACTGCCGATCGCAAAGGTGCGGCCTCAATGGCCAACGGTGGTACGCTTTTTCTTGATGAGCTGTGTGAGATGGAACTTGAGATGCAAAAGAAATTACTCAGATTTTTGCAGACAGGTACCTTTACCCCGCTAGGCGCAAATAAAGAAATGAAAGTCGATATTCGTATCATCTGCGCGACGAACCGAGATCCTCTTGTTGAAGTAGAAGAAGGCCGTTTCAGAGAAGATCTCTACTACCGCGTGCATGTAGTGCCTATTGATATGCCACCATTACGCGAGCGCGGCAATGATATTACGACGTTAGCGACTCACTTTCTTAAACTATACGCTAAAGAAGATGGCAAAAAGTTTAACTCGATCCACCGAGATGCAGAGCCAACGCTAAAACGCTATGCGTGGCCGGGTAACGTCCGTCAGCTTCAAAACATTATTCGCAATATCGTGGTCCTTAATGACGATAGTCATTTGCGCCTTGAGCATTTGCCATCTCAGGTCACATCAAGCCGTGCGCCAAAGCAAAACAGCGTAGCTAAACCTGAGCCAGTCATCACTCCACAACCCGTCGTGATCAATGAGGCTCCTGAAAATAGTCACGACGCGGTTACTGAGCCGCAAATTGAAAGACCTGTAGCGATAAGGCCAATGTGGCAAATTGAACGTGAGGCAATACAGCAAGCCATTGATTACTGCGACGGAAACGTGCTGAACGCGGCGGTACTTTTAGAGCTTAGCCCTTCTACGGTATACCGTAAGAAGCAAGCCTGGGAAGCTGAAGATGAGCAACAACTCGTGTAACGAAGTCTGGCTAGTCATCGACAGCCTGACTTTCGGTGGCATTGAAACACATGTGCTTGAGCTCGCAAATGGACTCAAGCATTTTGAAGTTCCTGTCAAAGTCATGTTTCTGCGCTCTTATTCCAAACCGCAATTGCTCAAAGACAAGCTGAAATCAAGCGGCATTGCTGTCCAGTTTTTGGGCTCTGCAGGCACGAATTACTTTAGCGACTTAATTAGCCAAGTACGAAAGCAAAAACCCGCTCTTCTCCACGCTCATGGCTATAAAGCAAGCCTAGTGTGCAAGCTGGCAAGGGTTATAACCGGAGTTCGCCAAATATCTACGTATCACGCAGGAGAAACTCCAACGGGTAAGGTGTGGTTATATGACTGTGTCGACCGGTTCACCACGTTTGTGTCAAATCACTCAATCGCCGTGAGTGAAAGAATCACCCAAAAGCTGATAACCAAATCAGAAAGTTTCAATAATTTTATTGATACCAAGACGCTGTCTACCTCAACAGGAAACCAAATCGCGTTTGTTGGCAGGCTTAGCCATGAGAAAGGCCCCGATCGATTTATTGACTTGGCGCGCCTAAATCAAACATTGTGTTTTGATCTTTATGGCTCAGGGGCCATGCAATCGGAGCTAACACAGGGCGCTCCGGCAAACGTCAGGTTTCATGGTCACCAAACCAACATGGACGCCATTTGGCAACATATTGGCATTTTGATCATTTGCTCTCGTTATGAAGGCTTACCCATGACAGCGCTCGAAGCGATGGCGAGAGGTATCCCTGTTGTCTCACTTAATGTTGGCAATATGTCGAAGCTTATTAAACACGAAACCAACGGGTACTTAGTCGACAACGTCAATCAATTGAATGAGGCTTTAAACACCTATCTGTCCCTCGCCCCCCACCAGCAATTAGCAATAAAAAAGCAGGCGATTGATAGCGTTGAACAACACTATTCTCAATCTGCCGTCATCCCAAAAATGATCAAACTCTACTTCCCCAATAGCTCTCAATCTGATTGTCAAATTGAGAAACAATAAAGCCCCACCTCAAGCCTCCTATAAATCACCTTAAAAACAATCACATAGAACCACCGTCTTCTTGGCATCACATTTGCGTTAGTCCTATCGAAAAGTGCAATTAACGGTTTTATGCAAATGCGATGTGAGGGGTGGGTATGAAGAGAAAGATTCTATTTGTACATTACGGCGATGACTGGATCCGAGGCAGCGAGAAATGTTTGCTCGATCTTATTAAGTACATGGAACACCATCACTACGCTTGTTACGTTTGGACCAATAGTTGTGAACTCTCAAAACAGTTAGACCTGATGAATGTTCCAACTCAGCTTAATCATTTTCCACTGCTGCTTGGCTGGAAACCACCTAAATACAACGTATCAGGTTGGCTTGGTCTGACTAAGCAAGGTTGCGAGATCATCGAACGCGAAAAAATAGACCTTGTACACATTAATAGTGGTGCGCCCTGCCAGTGGATGTTAGCCGCTGCACGAATGAAGAAAGTACCCGTCGTTACCCAGCTCCACTGCCCTTACCCAGCACGCGACCGCCTCACGCTTGGCCTTCACCTTTCTCCTCACATTATTTCAGTCAGTCAGTACGTCGCTGAATTCATGACTAAAGATGGTTACCCTAACGAAAAAATATCGGTTATTCACAACGGTATTGATACCGTCTCCCTCTCCGCGCAGCAAAAAGTCGATGTTAGGCAAGCGTTATCTATTCCGGAGCAGGATTTTGTTTTTGCGACGGTTGGCTCTCTGATCCACCGTAAAGGTGTAGACCGGATCATAACCGCAATGCGTCACGTGACTTTTGAGTATCCTAACGTCAGTCTCGTTGTCATTGGCGATGGCGATTTAATGGACAAGCTTGTTCAACAAGCCAGTCGCCTGCACCTAAGCAATCGTATTCACTTTGTTGGCGAACAATCCAATGTCGTTGGATGGCTAAAGGGGTGTGATGCCTTTATCAGTGGTGCTCGCAGTGAAGCCTTTGGGCTGGCTGTAGCAGAAGCAGCCCTTGCTAAAATCCCGGTTATCGCGCCGCTTGAAGGTGGAATTCCTGAATTCATTACCCATGGTGAAACTGGAGTTCTGTATCCGAATCAGGGCATTGGCCCAATAGCAAAAGCGATGCGCGTACTCATCAATAGTCCTGAACTATGTGAACAGTATGGGATGAGCGGTTTTGACCACATTTCCCAAAATCATGATCTCTCTGTCAGTTGCCGAAAAATAGAACTTCTTTATAGAGACTTATTGGAACAGCCATTTGTGGCCAATCGGTCTCTAATAAGCACTTTATCCCCCCTCAAAACCTATGTGGTAAACCGTTTGTCGTTTGGAGGCCAGCATGACTAGTCAAAACAAGAAAACGCTTATTTTTGACCCTATCGCATTTAAAGGCGGCTCTAAGATTGCCACCAGTGATGCGCTCAATGTATGCCGTGTTGAGTCCAATGATTTCATTGTCGCAACCGTAGACACGGCATTCTGGAAGCAAACAGAGTTCTACGCCAAACACAATGTTACTTTGATTTCCATTTCCCCAGTTCCTTGGTTAATGAGTCAGCACAATGGGATTCTCTACTGGCTAAACCAACTGTATCTTCTATTGGTATTGCTAAAGACATTGATTGGGCATCGCGGCATTACTACGTTCATCGGCGCTTCAGGGCCAGGTATGGATATGCCAGTCTATTTGTTACAGATGGTTCTTAATATTGAAGTCGTTCAGTTTATCCACGGCAACGTCGGGCTGTCACGCTCTATTGGCTTCTGTCTTACCCGAGCGAACGCCGTGTTTTACTTACCCTCTACCCGTTGTAGCCTCAAAGCGGCACTAGAAACTTACCTTAAAACCGCGACCAAAATAAAAGACACCTCGGCAATGGCTGAAAGTTACTTAAACTCATCGCAATATCAGTCATTTGTGAATGGCATTCCGGCATCTCGTTGGCCACAGGAATGTCAAAAAAACACGCCAGTTTACTTTTGGGCTGCATCGCTGCTGAAATGGAAAGGTCTGGAAACGTTAATAAGAGCATCCAAACGTGCCGCTATTCGTCAGTCTGTCGTACTCAATGTTTGCTACATTCGCCCCGTCGATACGTGTTTACCAATCTCCAACGCTCCGGTTTTACTCTCCCACACCATATGGTACGAAGACCCTGAAAACTTGGATGATATCCGGAGTCAATCCAACATCTTTGTTTCAACCAGCTGTAATGAGCCATTCGGTTTATCAATTCTAGAGGCTCTGGCTGCGGGTATGTGCGTTGTCATTCCTCGAGATGGCGCATATTGGGACAAGACACTGACCCACAATGAAAACTGTATTAAGTATCAGCCGGGAAACCCTGATTCTTTGTGTGATGCTCTGCTCTACGCCAGTAACGACCAACAAGCATTTCATCGTTGCAGCCAGCGTGCGTTAGAAATAGCGGCCCGCTATAAAGCTGAACATTGCTACCAAAAATTTGCACAGCACATTAATGGTGACGTGGTTACATCCGCCCTTCACGCATGCAATTAATTCAGTTTGAATAGGATATTTTGCAATGAATGTTAGCCATCTGAAAAACATCAGTTTATATGCAGTCAGCCTGTTCCTCATTTAGGATATTTTGCAATGAATGTTAGCCATCTGAAAAACATCAGTTTATATGCAGTCAGCCTGTTCCTCATTAAAGGTGTGTCACTATTCACTTTGCCACTTATGGCTCAATACTTGTCACCGCAAGAAATCGGCCATCTCGAGTTGCTCGGTATCACAACGGTATTCTTTAGTCTGATTGTGGGCATTGCAATGCATGAAAATCTCTATCGATTTATAGGCACAATCAGTCGCTTCACGGTGCGAAAAAGAAAAGCTTCTCAACTGTACAGTGCATCGCTCATTGTTTCTTGCAGTCTGAGTTTGTTTATCTTGTTCATTTATTACCTGGTCCCTTTTAAGCTCTCGACGTTCACCAGTGAGCAAATCCTATTTATGGCTTTGGTTTTGTGTTACGAAGCGCCCCTTGCTATCAGCCTTGCCTGGTTAAGATTGCATAATCAAGCAAGCTTGTTCTTTAAGATATGTGTCGTGACCGTATTAGCTCAGGTTTCTTTACTTGTTGTCGTCCTGACATACAAACCCGACGTGACACTCGTTTTTGCCCTCAATATCGTGTGTACCTTTATCCAGTTTTTGTTTTTGCACGTTTTCATCAACTTTCCATTTTCCCTACCTAACAAACAACGCTTTATTCGTTATATACGCTACTCTGCGCCACTAATGTTGTCCGGTGTGGTGGCATTTGGTTTAAGTGGTGCAGAAAGGTGGCTGATCGCGGGAGCAACCGATTTAGAAACCTTAGGCATGTATGCGATTGCGGCTAAATTCGCGCTTGGCGTCGGTATTCTTATCCAACCTTTTCATATGTGGTGGATGCCAAAACGTTTCGAAACCATGAACAAAAATGGAGGTGAACATGTCGCTAGCGTGACGACTCAAGGGATACTGCTGTTGTGCGTTATTGCTGTCGCTGTGGCATGGCTTAGTCAGCTTTTTATTTCGTTCTCTTTACCGGACTCTTACCAGCCTGCCATCGCTTTGGTTGGAATGACCATAACAATGATGCTATTCAAAGAGCTGGTCGAGTTGACTAACTTTGGCATTCTCTACCAAAAGCACACCTCTCAGCTTTTGTACATTAACCTCGCCTCCACCGCATTGGCGATGGTGATTTGTATCCTTTCTGCTGACCTTGGCATTGAAGCAATGCTTTACGGATTGATCGCGGGGCAATTAAGTCGATTCATATTCACAATCTGGTTTAGCCAACGTGCGCATTATCTGGATTATCAAACCAGTCCTATCTGTGCGCTGATAGCGTTAACGGTGCTGTTTCTATTAACCAGTCGGTATCATCAAAGTATCGAGGTGTCCGCGTTAATGCTGCTGCTTCAGCCGTTAGGCGTTGTCGCTTTTTCCATTCGGTTCCAGTTGATTTCGGGGGCTTCACTCAAACGTCTTTCAAGTACGTTAACTCGCTACGTGGGTCGCTCACTATGAATAGTGTCAAACACGCCAGGCCAATAATGCTCATGACGCTGGTTACGTTTACGCTAGCCATGGTTTGGTATGTTATACCTCATCCAGCCATTGTCGTTGTGCTCTGCTTTTTACCGCTTGCGGCATTGTTTGTGCTCAATCAGACATTCTGGTTGGTGAGTCTATTTGTACTATTTTCCTTCTTTCGAATTCACGAAGCTTTACCCGCACTTTATTCATTAAAAATCCCTTTACTCCTCTCTTTAGGAGCGCTTGGCGCTTTGATTTGGCACACCTTGATCAGTCGCCAGCTACAAACTTTCTGGCACCCGAGTATGACGTGGCTCGTCCTATTTTGGGGGCTTGTTGTCATAGGCATTGTCTTGTCGTCTAACCCGGGCGTTGCCATAACCTATTTTAAAAATATCTATTGGAAAATCATCATCATGACTCTAGCCATCGCTTGGTTGGTGAATACGGAAGATGCAGTGCGAAAAATCGCAACCTTGATTATCTCAGCGGGTGGATTAATCGCCGTAGTTGCTTTGTATAACTCGGCTTCGGGGATTGGTTTAGTTGAGGGCACGAGAGTCACCATCGGTCGTCAGTTGGGCTCTGTGCTTGGTGATCCGAATGATTTGTCGCTGGTATTAATGTTCCCTCTGGCGTTTGCGATCAGCTTTGCCACCACAAAAGGCATAGGCTTCTCACGTATTCTTGGTATTACCGGGCTAGTACTGGCAATGGCAGCCGTTATCGCGACACAAAGCCGTGGTGGGCTTCTTGGATCAGTTGCTGTATTTGGTATTTTTGGTCTGCGCCTGATTCGCTCAAAATCACTATTGATCTTCATCGCTGTAATTGGGTTGCTGGGACTGTTTGCCGTAGCCGGAATTTCCGACCGTCAGTCAGGCGGTGCAGCAGAAGACGGCATCGACGCATCAGCCATGGGACGCTTATATGCATGGGAAGCCGCGTTTAAGATGGCGGTGGTGAGCCCGTTTAGTGGCGTGGGTTTAAACAATTTCTATTCGAATTACTACTATTACAGCTCACATTGGGACGGGCTCAACCACGCGGTTCACAGCACTTGGTTCGGTGTGTTGGCTGAAACCGGATTTCTTGGCCTGGCTGTGTTTATTGGTATGATCATTTCGCTTATTAAAACGAGCCGACAAACACTTTCTATCTTAAATCAGCGAAAAGGCTTGGTTTCCCCTTATCTCACAGCAACAGCGCTTGCGGTGTATGCAGGTGTAATAGGCACTGTGGTTTCCGGTACTTTCCTAACCCAAGGCTTCACGTGGCCGATTTATATCCTCGCAGCGCTTTGTATCGCTATCTCCCGAATTACTCAAATCCGTTCTCAAATTGAGAATACCAAATAAACACTCAACAAATAATTTTTATATCACTGTTTTTAAACAATTTATTTTTTGGCACGCAACGTGAAATAGTCTCTTTATCACCTCAATATAAGGGACAATATCATGTTGGCTCAGCAGTTAAATGACTTCAAAGTGTGGTTACAACACCACGAAAACCCTTCATATCGCAAATTGTTTCTCATTTTGAAATCGATTCGTGCATGTGATCTTCCTACACCGACGTGGATGAACAAGACGGTTCGCACTGTTTATTCAGCGAGTACCTCCATTTGGAGCAACTTGGTTCGGGTATTTATCCATACCCCCGCCTTTAAAGGTCGCCTTTCTCAATATGGTCGAGGGCTTTATCTCTTTGGTGGTGTGCCTTTTGTTTCGGGACCACTTTCTATCATTCTTGGAAACGATTGCCGCATCTCTGGTCAAACAACGTTTAGCGCCAGACCCCAATCCAGTGATCCACAACTGATTGTTGGCAGTAACGTCGATATCGGTTGGCAGAGTACTTTTGCGATTGGGAGCCGAATTGAAATTGGAGACAATGTTCGAATTGCCGGTCGCGCCTTTCTGTTTGGATATTCTGGTCACTCACTTGACGCTGATTTAAGAGCGAAAGGCTTTGGCGATCTCGATTGCGATGTTGGAGACATCGTACTTGCAAAGGACGTATGGCTAGGAACAAACGTCACGGTTTGCCCCAATGTCACGATTGGCGAAGGGACCATCGTGGGTGCTGGTAGTGTGGTCACTAAAGACCTGCCTGCGTTTGTTGTTGCTGCTGGTAATCCTGCCAGAGTGATACGTTCACTTAATCACTAAGGAGTTCACTATGCGAGATCTTATTGTTTTTGGTGAAGATTTTGGTGGCTTACCATCGAGCACACAACATCTGGTTACCCGGTTAGCAAAACAACGCAAGGTACTTTGGGTTAACTCGATCGGACTCCGTCAACCCAAGTTAAATATGCGCGATGTTAAACGCGCTTGCGGCAAGCTTGTGGGTAAAAGTAAAGGTGGTTACACCGACCAGCGAGAGCATCACGTAAATATTACGGTGATCAACCTTAAAACGCTTCCCGCTCCTAAGTCAGCATTCGCACGTTATGTCGCCAAAACCTTGATGCGTCTTCAGCTGAAACCCGTTATCGAGAAGCTTCAGCTGCACAAACCGATTTTATGGACTTCACTTCCGACTGCAGCCGATTTATGTGGAACTCTCGGTGAGTCATCGGTGGTTTATTATTGTGGAGACGATTTCTCATCGCTTGCCGGTGTGGATCATGAGGTGGTCAAACAGCACGAAGACAAACTCGTGGAGCACGCGGACCTTATTCTCGCAGCTAGTGCGCCGTTGCTAGCAAAATTTCCCCAAACCAAAACTCACTACTTGCCTCATGGCGTAGATACCTCACTTTTTAGTCAGCCAAGCCACCGTGCCACGGATTTACCTTCTCCAAATCACAAGATTGCTGGGTTTTATGGCAGCCTGTCTAACTGGCTAGATTACGAACTCATCGAGCAAGTTTGCCTCGCGAACCCTAGCTGGCAATTTGTGTTTATCGGCCCAATTGAACTCCCAAACTATCCGCTACCGAAACTGGCGAATGTGCACTACCTTGGCCCTAAGCCACATCGCGACTTACCCAGTTACAGTCAACATTGGGATGTGAGTTTACTTCCGTTTAAATCCAATGGACAAATTGCTTCATGCAGCCCTTTAAAATTACTGGAATACTTTGCGGCAGGCTGTCCCGTCATTACTACTCCTTTTCCCGCGTTATCGCCTTACAAAGCCTTGGTTTCAACCGTCACTGATTGCGAGCAATTCACAGACGCATTAAATCAGTTAGATCGTCAATCAACCTCTGAGCGACAAAAGTCAGTTATCAACGAAAGTTGGGATGCACGTACGCTTAAATTGAACTGTATGTTGGAGTCATTATGAACGAGTTAAAACGGAGATTTATCGTCATACTCAATTCAGCATGGCGACAACGGTATGTGATTGTCGTACCGATTCTTATCCTTCCATTCGTTGGATACTTTATTGGCAAAATTGCACCGACCAACTACGTGTCGCATACGTCAATGCTGATTCAGGAAACCGCGAAGATGAATCCGTTTCTGGAAGATATCGCGGTCTCAACCATGCTAAAAGAACGTTTAAATGCCTTGAGTACGCTACTGAAAAGTCGCCATGTACTCACTGCGGTGGCAAATGAGCATCAGCTGATTAACGACTCAATGCCACCAGCCAAGCGTGATTACATCATCAATCAGCTTTCAAACAGCTTAACGATCACTCAACCGGGCAAAGACTTTCTTAAAATCTCACTGACCGCTCCCCGCCCCGACGGTATGAAAGATTTATTAGAGTCTATCAGTGAACATTTCATCGAGCAGCTTCTCGCACCAGAGCGTTCATCTATTCAGGACTCGTCAGAATTTCTCGCTATTCATATTGAGAAACGCAGACAGGAACTCGACATTGCTGAAAACGAACTGGCTGATTTTAAAAATCGCTTTGCATCGGTAACGCCAGAAATGCAAAGTCAGTCGCTAGGTCGCCTGGCCTCTCTGAAACAAAGCTACGCAGAGAAAAAAGCCGAACTCGCTGGGGTTGAAAAGAGCCTGGGTTCTCTCGATCAACAACTATCTAAAACCAACCCCGTGGTCGGAAAAATTGAAGATCAGATCATCGAGATTCGTAGCGAGCTGACTCTTCTCAAAGCGAAGTACACAGAGAGTCATAGTGCTGTTCAAGGCAAAGAACGCGAGTTACGCCGTTTAGAAAATGAACGCGCCTTATTATTGAAAATGGAGCAACCTAATATCAGTAGCGATCAGCTTTGGGATATTGCCAGCAGCAATAAATCAAAAGATCTTGGAGAGATTCAACCTTTACTCGTCACCCAGCTACAAAGCTTGCAACTCGTGCGAGGTCGTTATGAATCGCTCACAGAAGAAACAAAAAGTTTAAAAGAAATGATTTCCAGTCTGGAGCAAGAAGCCAATCGATTCGGTGATAACGCGAAAACCATGCATCGTTTAGTTCGCAATGCTGAAATTAAGCGTCAACTCTATGATGAATTAATTCAACGTTACGAAATGGCTCAGCTCACTGGTTCTTTAGGGGTTTTCGAGCAAAACAAACGCGTCAAAATTATTGACCTTCCCTATACCCCTAGTCGTCCGGCGAACCTTCCGGCGATTGTATTTGTCATTGCAGGTTTGGTGGCGGGGATTGGTTTAGGTGCTGGTATTGCGTTATTGATCGAGCTGTTTGATTCATCGATCAGACGCAAAGACGAGATCGAAGCCATTACCCAGGCGCCTGTACTCACGCACATCCCAAGAATAAAGCCGTATTAATCATAACGATTTTCAAATTGACTTTCAACTTGAGAAACACGACAAAAAACTCGTAAACCATTGTATTAATTAGATAATAAATCTGGCACACATAATGCTAATACTAGTTCAGAGCTAAACATCCGTTAGGAGCGAGTATGAGCATAAAGTCCAAAACGATTATTCACGTGGTTCAACATCTTTCCCCTGGTGGATTAGAGGCGCTCGCACTCAACATGCTGGCGTTTTCGTCCCCACACCAGAAAGTACTCATTGTTAGTTTGGAAGGTACAAAACAAGAATCAGTATTGAAATGGTCAAAACTGAAATCGGTTGAAAACCAATTAATCTTTCTAAACAAACCGTCAGGCTATAGCGTTAAGACGCTGATACAGCTGGTTAAACTGTTTCTCACGTTAAAGCCAAGCGTTGTTCATACCCATCATATTGGTCCGATTCTATACGGCTCCGTTGCTGCTCGCTTGGCCGGGGTAAAAACTCGAATTCATACCGAACACGATGCATGGCATCTATCAGACCAAAAGCACCGCGCTTTACAAAACCTGGCACTAAAAATCGCTAAACCCTGCGTTGTTGCCGATGCACTCCTGGTAAAACAACGAATTCATCAACATTTTGATTATCAGGATGTCAGGGTGATCAAAAACGGTATCGACTGCGAGAAATTCACCACTGGCTCCAAGCACCTTGCCCGTCAGCTTTT
The DNA here is from genome assembly GCF_921292965.1 of Allocatenococcus thiocycli. Taxonomy (NCBI): domain Bacteria; kingdom Pseudomonadati; phylum Pseudomonadota; class Gammaproteobacteria; order Vibrionales; family Vibrionaceae; genus Allocatenococcus; species Allocatenococcus thiocycli. The sequence continues at coordinate 17,719 of NZ_CAKLCK010000051.1, read as the reverse complement.
CGGACTGCCTGTGCAAAGCACCATTATTGGTACGGCAGGTCGATTAGAACAAGTCAAAGGTCACGACATTTTGATCAACGCGATGGCATTACTTCCGAACCATATACAGCTAGTTATCGCTGGGGATGGTAGCCAACGTATCAAATTAGAACAGCAAGTGAAACAACTTGGATTAAGCAGTCGAGTAACCTTTCTTGGTCTAGTTGATGACATGACGCGATTTTATCAAACGCTGGACTTATTCTGTTTGCCCTCACGTCGTGAAGGTTTCCCGCTCTCTACTTTAGAGGCTCAAGCATGTGACATTGTCACTTTAGCAAGCAACGTTGGTGCAACAAAAGAAACCCTTTGCCCAAGCACCGGAGTGTTGTTTGAAAGTGAAAACTCACAGCAGTTGGCCGCTAGTATAAAAACCGCCTTAAACAAACCAGTAAAAGCATCCCCAAGACATTTTGTCTTAAAGCATAACGACATCAGGGACATGATGCGTGCATACGAAACATTAGCTGAGGAGAAAAGCGCATGATTGATTTACTACTTACCACACTGTTTATTATCAGTTGCGTGTTGGTTATCTATCACCACGTTGGCTACCCTGTTTTACTGTCTTGGTATTCTAAAAATCACCCTTACAAAGCCCGCCGCCATAGAACGCGTGGATACAAAAATATCAAAAGCGATCAAGGATGTTCAACCATCACTATATTGGTGCCGGCCTACAACGAAGAGCAGTGGATAGCGGACAAAATTCGCAACCTATCTTCGCTTGATTATCCAAAAAATAAGTACAAAGTCATCATCGCATGTGATGGCTGTACCGATAAGACAGTGAGTATTGCAGAGCAAACCATCCAAGAAGCTATTTGTTCCGATACACATTTTGAAATCCGGGCATTTAAAACCAATCGTGGCAAAGTTGCCCTGATAAATGAACAGATGAAAACCATCACCAGTGATATTACGGCCTTGAGCGACGTGTCCGCCCTTGTTTCCATTGATGCGCTATGGATTGCAAATACACATTTTCAGGACAGTAAAGTCGGCGTCGTCAATGGTCACTATCAATTGTTTAAGCCGGGTAATGCTGGGGAAGCAAGTTACTGGAAATACCAAAGTCAGCTTAAGATGCGTGAAGCCTCACTTGGCTCAACGCTTGGAGCACATGGCGCATTTTACCTATTCCGCACGCACCTGTTTGAATCTATGAGTGCCAATACAATCAATGATGACTTTATAATTCCTATGTCGATCGTACGTCAAGGGTATATTGCTGAATATGAGCCTGAGATGGTTGCTCTGGAGATGGAAGCCACCAACGAGAAAGATGATTTTAGCCGAAGACTGCGTATCTCTGCTGGCAACATGCAGCAGGCAATCCTGCTTTGTGAGATGTTCTTACCGAAGTACAGAGGTGTTGCATTTGCATTCTTTTCCGGCAAAGGGCTACGTCTCATGACCCCTTACCTACTTCTATTTTGTTTTGTTAGTTCTATCGCCATGATGGACAACCCATTTTTCATGGCTGCACTGGTCACCCAAATCGCGATCTATTCACTGGCGATTGTGATTTATCACCTACCACATATATTTTGTCACAAAGCCTGCAAGCTACTGCTTTACATCGTTGCTGGTCATTGCGCAAATTTCATCGGTGGTATGCGATACCTATTTGGTCTTGAATCAGGAAAGTGGTCTCGTGTGGGCCAAAAAGGAGATGTACTATGAGAAACGTATCCGCACATATTTCAATTTGGTTTGCAAAACGTCTCTTTGATTTGTTCGGCGCGCTATTTGGTTTACTGCTTCTGTCACCAGTAATGCCTTTTATCGCGATAGCAATCAAACTCTCCTCTTCGGGCCCTGTATTTTATAAACAGCTTCGAGTCGGTAAATCTACACCAGAGAAAATGATGTTTTTCGAAATCATTAAATTTCGCACTATGTACCAGGATGCAGAACAACATACAGGGGCCGTTTGGGCGACGGAAAATGACCCAAGAATCACGCCAGTTGGACGATTTTTACGTAAGACTCGTTTGGATGAAATCCCACAACTTTTTAACGTAGTTAAAGGTGACATGTCACTGATAGGTCCACGGCCTGAACGCCCTAGCTTCTATAGCAAACTGGAGAGTGCGATCCCTTATTTCGCTGATAGAACCTATGGCGTGATGCCGGGCATTACCGGATTAGCGCAAGTCAATCAGGGTTATGATACCTGCATTGATGACGTGCGAAGAAAGGTCGGCTATGACCACAGTTACGCGCTTTCTCTATGCTCGATGAAGTCTTGGCTCAGTATGGATATGAGCATCATTACCAAAACCATTGTGGTGATGTTTGATGGTCGGGGGCAATAGTATAGATATACACTGGATTTCATCATTGTGACACACAGCGAATATCGAGTTGTTGGGCTTTGCTTAATAACGCAAGAGGCTCAAAGGTTAACCCCTTTGCGCCTCTACTGTGCTTGAGACAACCTATTGAAACGCCTTGCCATGATTAGCTAGAGTTTCTTTAGCACGCTTAATACTCTCAATGTGTCGCTGACACTATTTAGTTCTATCTTCAATTTCGTCGAATGCTTCAACCGAGATACGTTCAGCAATTTCACGCATCTTCTGCATTTTTTCTGGATTACGATTTTCCCAAAACTGTTCCCAATTTTCGCGCGTTTGCCATTTGGCAACAGTGAGAACCTTTTCAGGCTTATCATAGGAATGGAGCATAAAGCTACCGAGCGCACCTTCTACCGAATGGTGGATGGATTCGGTCGCCAAACGCCAGGCATCTTGAAACTCGTCCATTTTCTCGATTGGTACACGCCACTCATACACAACTCTAAACATAAAACTCCCTGTAAGATACTCAGTTTCTAAACTCCAAACCATCTGGCACATAACGTCACGTTATGGAGTGAACCAAAGCAATGCTGAAGACGCTGCAGCCATCTTAAACACAAAAACCAGCGCATAGTAAAAATGCCACGCATTGCGAATCACTCTTGAACGCTTTGTTGGCTATGTTGTTCCAGCTCTGCTTTGAGGTTAGCTACGGTATATTGACTGAATACTTTAATACCTTCACGTTCTAGTAATGTGGCCGTGACTCCCGAGCCATTTATTTTGTTGCCACTAAATGTACCATCGTAGATTCTTAAACTACCACATGAGGGGCTAGCTTCAGCGAGAATGGCGTACTTTATACGTAGCTGTTGGCATAGTTTCAGTGCATTTTGGGCGCCAACAATAAACTGATGAGTGACATCAATCCCATCATTACCGACAACACTCGCAGTGCCTTGAAGGACGTCTGCACCTTTACCCCCGATTATTTCTGCTGGAGCTCGGGGAATGGGTAAACCTGACGAAACTTCAGGGCAAAAAACCACAAGTTCAACACTTGATTGGAGCCAATTCAAGTCAGACTCTGACATGGATAAACAACTCTCATTGTATCGAACTTTGTTTCCAACCAAACACGAACTGACTAAAACCTTTTCCAAAAGTAGCTCCTTGTATTTCTGAAAATAGCTAGCGCCCTACTTAGGGATCAGCAACATAATATTATGGTTTCGTTGCCTCGACCTCATTGCCAGTAATGGTACACAAAACCAAGCCACTTTCTGTGAAACTATCACCGATAACGCGCTCTCCGGATGAGTTCCAGACAGAACTTTTACCACAGGTTTCCCAACCTCCTGTTACTGAAATGTGGTTACTTAACAGTACAGGGAAGCCGTGTTCTGACGCTATTTCAGACAAAATTTTCGAATCAGGAGCAAAACCTTTCTCTGAAATCAGCGCGCTTACTAAGTAGATATCTGCGCCTAACTTTTTAGCCTGTTGGGAGTGCTCTGGTTTTGTAAAATCAGCGCAAATCGCTAATGCAATTTTATACCCATTGACGTTAAAAAAGTAATCATCTGCCCCACATAAGCAATAGTTTTCCTCGCCTGGATGTAGGAATTTTTTCGAGTAGAACTGGACTGCGCCATTTGGAAAACAAGCCACAGCGCCAATGGTTGGCTTTAATGAATCACTAACTTGTAAAGGGCAACCTGCTATAAGGATAATCTCATTTTCAACAGAGGCTTGAGATAACTCTTTAAAGCTCGATGCCTCCGGAGCAAAAGCAAGATGAGCTGCCAAGTCAAGTTCATAGCCTGTTAGGGAGAGCTCTGGAAAAACAACAACATCGGCGTTGTAATTAGATGACAGCTCGATCATTTTAAGATGATGTTCAAGATTTGTATCTAAGTCGCCTCTAGCGACAGGGATTTGAGCCAAGCTTATCGTTACACGAGTTTTCAAGTTTCCTCCTTAAACACAACTAGTACATATAACCTAACCAGTCCATGTGTCCAACTGCCCAGGTTTTCCCGTTCATTGACTTTATATACAAATCATTCACCCGCTCCACTGCGACACCATAATTTCTGTGTTCAGATAGTCGCAACCATGAACTGAGCGTATCAACACGCTGATAACCATTTTGTGTATAAAAGCTATGCAGATCAGATATTAAGATTATGAAATCGACATCTTTAGTAGAAGCATAATCTGCAAGCTGAGATAACATTGAAGAGCCAATACCTTTACCTTGATGAGCGCTGTCGATACAAAAATCGATCACACCTAAGACTTTGTAGGTTTCTTCTCCCACGGCTATCACTCGATAGTCTAAGCCCATGTAACCAACAAGTTGATTACCTTTATATTTCAGAGCTCTCATGTGAGGAAGTTGCTTGTAATAAGAGCGTGCCACTTGATCTTCAGGAAACGACTGGTTTCGCAAAGACTGAATCTCAGAATGCTGATCTCTCGATAATTCTATTTCCGGGTAAATATCCATATTTGACCTTTAAAGGCTATCACTGTGTTAAAGCGCCGCATAGCTACATTATCAAAACTTAACCCAAAAATGAGTACCCCTGACGCATCAACATCACAGCCGCGTCCATTCCAGTAGACTCTGCCATCAACTCTTTTACGACTTAGCTGCTTGTAATATCAGCTAAGGTTTTTGACCGCAGGCCACCATACGCAGACCCTGGCGCATCAGCTGCATAAGACAGAGCATCAATTATCAAACTGATGCTCTGTTCACTACACTCCTCGGCAGTTCCTCCTTAAGAACTTATTTCACCGGCTCTTCCAAGTCACCTTGGATTAGCAGCTGAGGTGTATATTTACCGCCACTGTGCTCTTTGGTAGATAAACCGACATAACCGCCTTGACCTTTCTCGTCGATATTAACCAGAACCAGATCCAGTGAACGCTTGCTGTCCAATTTGTTGACGATATCAGTTACATCCAGCTCAATCCATTTCTGGCTTTGACCATGGCTGGCTGTGGCAATGCCAGATGCTGTGGCGCCATCGGTGGAAGGTAGAGTATTCCAAGTGATGCTTTCTTTTTCAACCCAGTCGCCGGCGTTTGCAGCAAAAGCCTGCAAGCGGGTGTCTTTATTACCGCCAGTTTTGTCTGGACGGGTGTCAACACCTCGGATATGCAACTTTAATTTGGCGGAAGTCGCTTTTAAGCCCGTCAGGCCGTTTGTATCAAAGCGAAGAATACTTATATGATCCAGTGCCGGGTTATTGTAGTGATTTTCTACCCCCATGAACCCCCAAGCAATACCGTCGAATTTGTCAGCCTGATTACCACCGCGCACATAAGCGTCCTGAGTCACTTTCAGCTCTAGTCCGCCAGCTGCCAGATCTTGCTTGGCCTTAGCTCTGGCTTCTGCATCAGCTTTTGCTTGGGCTTCAGATGCCTCTTTGGCTGCAGCTTCCGCTTTGGCAACAACTGCGGCTTGGGCTTCAGCTGCGACTCTTGCTTCTTCTTCTGCTTGCTTGATTTCATCCCTGAAAGCTTGGTTTATCTTCTCCGCACCTTGGTAGAACGGGAAGGTTACGCTGTTACCTTGTTCCGCAGTTTTGCCGTGTGTCATCACCATGCGAGTTACCGCTTCGCCCTTGGCTTTAGAGTCCAGCGTCAGCTTAACTTCGGCGTAAGACAAACCCGGTGTGGATAAGGTTACGATCGGTTCAGCGCCACTTTCATCTACCAGCAATACGCTTGGTTTATCTACAGAAACCGTAAGATCGTCGCTGATCACTACGCTGCCGGCCTGATGGAAAACGACACCAGTGATCTTAAGATCGGAATTACGCACGGCCTGTACGCTGGTGCTGTTCTGCAGTACGGTCACTGGCATCATCTGCTGATAGGACGCCGTCTGCTCTGCGGTTAGCTCAGGCACAATAATGTACTGGTAGTCGGCGTCACTTGGTTTCACACCGTGGCTGATATGCAGGGTGAAGACATCCTTAGAGACTTCATTGGCGGAAGATCCACTGCGGATCCGTTTCCAGTTACCTTTCCGCGTCTGGTTGGACAGATGGCGTTCGCCGTTTTGCGGGAATATATAGCCTACGCCATCATGGTGCACCCAGTTGGCAGAGCTGATCTCGCGTACACCGTTTTCAACTTCCACACCATCAACCGTCACCTTACCGTTGAGCAGGGTCTGGTTGAGAGTAGTGTTCACATTTTCAGCGGATGTTGAAGAGATGCCAGCGCCCAACGCAACTATCTCGTTTTTAAAGCTGAACCATGATTTCTTCGCTTTAGTGTTGAATGCATCACCTTTGGCTGGACTGGTATCCAGGTTCATATCCATGGTTGTTACGCCATAATTGCCGTTAGACACGCCACCCACGAAAGCAACTTCTGGCTGTTCAACCTTACCCCAGTCATCCGGCAAGCCTTCATATTCAGGCGCGGTTACGCCCGGCACCAACTTCCAGTTCCATACCGGGAAAATGTTGTGGTATTCGTCGCCGCGCAGTTCCAGGAATGTGCTGCCGAAGCCCAGCCAATAGCCCAACAGGTTTTCACCGTTACCGCTTTCATTAGGATAGGTTCGTTGGGAGTTCATACGAATGCCAAAAAAGTGACCATCGGCCATTTTGGTGGAATAGTCACTGCGCCAGAAGTGTTTAAAGCCATTCAAACCGGAAGGTACGCCATGTCTGGAACCTGTAACGTGCGCTTTAAAGGCCATCGCTTCAGCTGTGCGTTCAGGAGTTAATGCCGCCACCATATCCATCTGGGTGATATTATTGCTTAGTTTTAACGGCGGTAACTCAGCCAGAGGAGTCAGTTCTGGTTTGCTACGGCTGATACCGCGTCCCCAGGTGTTGTAGTCCAGACGGCTGCCGCGCTTCATCCAGCGCCAGCCATCCAGGAAGAAGTTGGTGAGAATATCCGCCTTCTCTTGGCTAAACCGCCATTCGGTATCGCGGACCATATAGGCGACTCGCAAGGTTGCGCCAAACCAGACTTCGCCATAGCCTGCGCTGTACAGTTGAGCGCCGTGCTGGTGGAAAGAGTAATCCGCCTGAATGCCTTCGCCATTGGTGAGTTTGACGGTATTTTCCATGTCTTTTACTGCGGCGCCAACCAGAGATTTGCTATGGATCAGCAGGCCACGGTAGATTACGACCAGGTTGATGTCACTACGGTTACCACCTGTTGTCTCAGCATTATCACTCTTACGGACCCCAGGAGTATCTGACATGATCATCGCGGTTTGAAAGCGCTGCTCCATCGGCAGAAGGTCACCCAACATCAGAGCAACTTCACCCAAGAATTGAGGCTGACCAATGTCTGCCCACCACCAACCGGTTTTGAAATCTTGTTGATGCCAATAGGTCAATCCACGGATAGCGGCATCCGCCAAATCGGCATTATTTGATTGCACGAAAGCGGCGCCGATCATCCGCAGGCGTCTTAGGTGATCTCCGGCTTGCCAACCAGTTGGATCTTCGTCGGCATATTCAATATCTTCCCAACTGCCATCCGCGGCCATGCTGTCAGCATACTCTTGCGCTAGCTCCGACACTGATTTCTGTTGTCTAGCGGCTATGTCGGTTTGGCGCTCAACAAAACCACTCAGCATATTCTGGCGCACCAGCTCGAACTCATTGGCTGCCTGAGATTGAACTTCGGAAGCATGTTGACTTTCGACTTCTTTGATTATTCCATTACATCCAGTAATGGCTAGCACCGATGCGGTAATTACCGATAATTTGAACTTCTTCAACTTCAACTCCACATTTATTCTGACAAAAGAACAAAGGAAACCTGAAACAACGTTTCTCTTGTGGTGAAACAATAAATATTTTATTAACTTGTATTAGTTCTGATGAAGATAACGCGAAGCAGATCAAATCATCCTAGCCATCTGTAGTGATTTTAATCACAAAAGGTGCCGTGTTGAGTAACAACCTCTTTTTTGAAATGTGCCATTTACGGATAAAATGGGCATCATACATTTCTGATCACCAATATATTCTGTCGTAAGTTGCATTGCTGCCGATTTGTACAGACTCCCCATCCCAAAAGTAATGGACAAAAGCAACGGACTGATCAGATTCGAGGCTTTCAGGGTAACTTGTGAAACATAACGTTCTATTTAGGGGTGAACAACGCAATACCTAAGCCGCGGAAAACCAACTTATTCACTTAAAGCAACGCATAGTAAAAATGCCACGCGTTGCGAATCTGTCTTAAACAGTTTGTTATATTTAAACTATCTGCTTGGCATAACTGTTTCGGTCTATATCTACAACCTCTACTGTTAATGAAGCACTAACTAACTGGATTGATTTCAGCCTGGACATGACACTATGAGACAAAAGTAACTTGTCTTGTTCATTACGACCAGAAAGAATACGCAAAGTTACGTGAATAACGTCTTCTTTAGCGGAGCCTGTTTGATAGTTTTCATATGCAATACTTCTAACCTTTATATCGCTACCATCTGGCTCAAACAAATTAGACTCTAAAGCACCCAAAAACACTTTCTGATTCAAGTCTACCGATTCGATAGACGATGAATGCTCAATAATACAATGAGGCAAAACTTACTCCTTAAATATAACGCCGCGTTAAGGGGTGAACAACGCGACCACCAAACCTAACCATTGTGCCGTAAACACTAAAGTTGAATCAAACTGAAAATGCCAAGCGTTGTGAATCCGTCTTAAACGCTTTGTTATACAAACTGTTACAGCTTATCCGCCAACTTCTTAAGGTAAGATTTGGCTAGTTCATTTTTACCCCGGCTTAACCACTTTACACACTCTAAAAGTTCCCAGATTAAGCCTTGGTCACCATTTGTATATGCAGGAAAGTCTTCATGCTTTGGCGCTGGAGCATCGGTTAATCGTGACTCCACCGCACCTGCTTTATCAAATAGCACTTTGAAAGGTCTAGAGATATCAAAAGGTGATCCGCACTAGCAGTTTTGGACACTGAGTTAAGTGAGTACAATCACTAACGAGGTGAACTATGACAAACAAGAAGAAACGTATTATCCATTCTCCTGAATTTAAAGCCGAAACTCTGAAGCTAGCAGAGAACGTGGGAGTCGCTGCGGCAGCAAGACAGCTCTCCTTACATGAATCTCAGATCTACGCTTGGCGCAAGACTGTAAAGAAAGACACCACAACCAGTCAGCGAGAACAAGAGCTAGCCGCTGAAGTAGCCAAGCTTAAAAGGCAGTTGGCAGAACAAGCAGAAGAGCTAGATATCGTAAAAAAGGCCGCCACCTACTTCGCGAAAAATCTAAAGTAGATTGCTATGAATTCATGCTCGAACACCTGCTGTGCTTCAGTGTTGTCCGCATGGCTAAGGTGTTCAGGGTTTCTCGAAGTGGGTTTTATTATTGGATTAAGCATCGCCACAAGGCTATTCAACGCGAAGCAACTCGCCAAGAACTTGATACAAAGGTTAAAGATGCTTTTGACAACAGTAAGGGGAGAGATGGTTCAAGGCGCATCCAGAAAGAACTGTCTGAGAACGGTGATAGCCATGATGTTAAAACCATTGCAGCCAGCATGAAGCGTCAGGATTTAACGCCGAAAGCGGCACGCAAGTTTAAGTGTACAACGGACAGCAAGCATAAGATGCCTGTAGCTCCGAACTTGCTAGCTCAGGACTTTAATGCAACGGCCCCGAATCAGAAATGGGCGGGAGATATCACGTATCTTGCCACAAGCGAAGGCTGGCTGTATTTGGCTGTGATCATTGACCTTTACTCACGACAAGTAATCGGCTGGTCGATGGATACGAGGATGACGGCAACACTGGTCTGCGATGCATTATCAATGGCTCTGTTCCGTCGAGGCTTCCCAGAGGAAGTTATTGTTCATAGTGATCGTGGTAGCCAGTATTGCTCGAAAGATTATCGAGACCTCATAACTGCTTATAATCTAAAACAAAGTATGAGTAGGAAAGGAAACTGCTGGGACAATGCTTGTGTTGAGAGCTTCTTCCATTCGATGAAAGTAGAAGCGATTCAATACGAACCGATAATGACCAGAGATGAGATGCGCCAAACGGTCTTCGAGTACATAGAGGTTGATTATAATCGGACGAGAAGGCACAGTGCTCTTGGGTATCTAAGCCCAGTTAACTTTGAACAGCAAAATGTCGCTTAATGAAGTGTCCAGTCTGGCTGGAGCAGATCAATCCCAAAGATAGTAAAACAATCGTCAGTGTCGAATATTTGTTGTGTTTAATTAGACGCCTTGAAGCTTGAAACCTAGTCTTTGATGTCGCATCTATTTTCTTATACAAGGTTTGGTAAGAAGTCGGTTTATCAACCACTACCTGTACCTTTTGCTTTCCTGTCATTTCTATTTATTTACTCCGAATTGATTGAGCGTATAACGCCGCGTTAAGTGGTGAACAACGCCTACCACCAAACCTAAACCATTGTACCTTAAACACTAAACCTGACTGGACCTGAAACCGCCAAGCGTTGTGAATCCGCCTTAAACGCCTTGTTATTGCGATTTTTCCTTGAGAATCATCGACCGAGCAAAAGTCGCTATTAAGATACCTACCACTAGCCCTAAACCATTTGCACCTAAATCGAGCCATTCACCATAGCGATTTACATATGGTTGAACTAATTCAATAACCCCACTACACGCTAAAAACCCTACTATCAAGAATAGCCACTTCTTGGGTCTAGCTAACGAAATTGGAAATGCCAAAGCCCCATAAGCAATAAAATGGTGAGTTTTGTCTGAGCCAGGAACAGGAGGAAGACTTTCCACTGGATATAGAGACAAACCCGTGATTATGAGGGCTATTGCAATAGTAAATAGCAACCAATGGATTTGAACTAAATTTAATACAGATTTCAAGATACACTCCAAATCGCTATAACGCCGCATTAAGGTGTGAGCAACGTTTGGCTATACTTGAGCAAAGCGAAAGCGCCAAGCGTTGCGAATCACTCTTAAATGCTTTGTTAAATGGCTTGAACTACTTATCATTCGCTGATTGCTTCAATGATTGAAGCTCAATTACAACAAATAGACACATCCCTCCAAAAATCAATATAAAGAACAAAAAACCCAACTTAATATATATAGACTTCTTAAGTTCTATGTTTTTAGGAGAAAGTATCGTTAGTTTCTTTCCTTTTAACTTGGGGTATTTCTCATAAATCGAACTAATGTAATTATCTCTATAATCAGAGTCGGGGATCAATTTAAAGTACTTAACATCAGAAAAGTCATAACTATTCACATGTTGCCTTGACATATGCCTTAGGGCGTGAATGGAAGAATTCAGCATTGTCTCGCTTGAATTTGCTTTAATATCCTGACTAAAAGGAAATACAGCCCAGACTGTCATACTTATATTTAAAGGAACTGAGACGTGATTTGAAATTGAAATTATAGCCCCCCCCCTAGCAGATCTACTGTTAAGGCTAATTTTATCAATAATCTTGTTCCTCATGACATTGTAGTTCTTTAAAGTTATGTTTCCTTGGTGTGAACTTGAATTCAGACTATAGGGATCATTGTATGATTTAACTTCATTTGAACAACAACGAGGTAGGTCTTGTACCATTGTGATTAACATAGAAAGATAAAAAACCATGATGATAAGAACTAATGAACGACTAAAATTACCTTTATATGTAAGTATCCCTAACGGTTTTACCATCACGATACAAAGAGCTGCTGACAATAAAAACGGAAAACTGGATAAGTAAAAGTGGCGATTAGCCAAAGTGCTAAGCTGCTCACCAAACAACCAATTCATTAGTATTAAGCTACTAAGGGTAAAAAAAACCAGTTTTACAAATGGTATATAGATAGCTTTAGTTTTCTCCGAAAAATTATCCACTTGTACTCCTTTACTATTCTTGTGATACCAAAGCTAGATGCCATTTAACGCCCAATTAAGTAGTGAGCAACGTAATACAAAAGCCACCGCATTTGCGCCATAAACACAAAACTCTCTGCAAACCAAAACTGCCACGCGTTGCGAATCTGCTTAAATTGTTTGTTATGCGATTTTTTCGACAATGCTAAATTCGGCGTTTTTCAAGGTAGTTGTCATCATTTGCTTGCTTATTAAGCAGCTTCTCTTTCTGGATTTAGGTGAACTTCACCGACTGGTTCACAGTTCCTGATATCACTAGGCCAACGCTCAGGTTTTCGCTGCTTTGCTGCGAGCAATACCTCAGCTCGGCGCTTCAAGATCTCTTCATCTTGTCCATTATGACGCTCTGAAGGCGTGACATAATTTAGCTTACTGTGCTTGTGTTCAGTGTTGTACCAGCGCACGAAGGCTTCAACCCAACTGCGACTACTGTCAAGAGTTTCAAAGCCCTTTGTCGGCCAGTTTGGCACGTACTTAACCGTGCGGAACAACGATTCAACATACGGGTTGTCATCACTGACTCTTGGGCGGCTATACGATGAGGTAATGCCTAATTCATCCATCTTCGCTTTGAACGTCAGCGATTTCATGGGCGCACCGTTATCCGAGTGAAGTACCAGCGGTTGATTGAAGCACTGTTCTCGCATCAACGTCCGTTGCAGGAGTTGTGACGCTAACTCACCGCACTCACGTTCATACACCTCATAACCCACGATTTTTCGGCTGTAGATGTCCTCAATGACGTACAGATAATAGTGTTGGCCTCGAACCTTTGAAGGCAAGTAAGTGATATCCCATGTGTAGATTTGATTCGAGCCTGTCGCCGTATAACTCGTTGGCTTCGCTTGCTTTTGTCTACTCCGCTGACGGCCTCGATTATGAAGTTGTCCTTGTGCACTCAGTATCCGATAATAGCTCGACTCTGAGGCGATATATTCACCTTTATCAAGCAATGTTGGTACGATTTGAGTCGGAGGTAAGCTCGCAAACTCAGGGCGGTTACATACCTCGATAATCGCATCACGCTCTTGCTGCGAGAGCTTGTTAGCTGGCTCTGCTCTGGCACAGGTCGGTCTTTTATCCGCCTGAACCTCTCCTTGTCGATACCATCGACGATACGTTCTCACGTCAATTTGAACCTCATGACAAGCTCGTTCTAAGCGGCAACCGCTTTGCTTGGCATCGTGGATAAGAGCAATCAGGTACTGCCTTTCATCGGTTGAGGTTAGTCGTCCTCTGGCTCTTCCCCGTAAAAGGCTCTGAGCTTTTTTCGTAGAACCAACAGGGCAGCAGTTTCAGCCAGTGCCTTTTCTTTGTGGCGTAATTCCTTCTTAAGCTCTTTGATTTCAAGCTTATCCGCTTTGGCCTGCTTCTTTGCTTCCGCTTCCCGCTCTTTACTCGACATAAACCCCTGCATACATTCGCTGCGCCAGCTTTGGACTTGCTCAGGAAACAGACCTTTTTCACGACAATATTGGCTGAGTTCATTCTCGGTCATCGAGTAAGTCTCGGCGACGATGGCAAGTTTAGTTTGAGCAGACCACTGCTCTGTTGAAGTGTTGCTGTTTGGCACTGCGGCTCCTGAATGTCTTAGTTGCTGTCGCCAATGATACAGGGTCGCGGTGCTAATGCCTTCTTCTTTTGATAATTGGCTTACTGACATGGAGTATGGAGGCAGTAGCTTCTTCAATATGGCTTCTTTTCTTTCTGCTGGAATACGAGACAAGGTTCACTCATTACCACCCATACTGGTTAAATTTTAACAGTGACAACTATCCTGCCAGAGGGGGAATTGGCTAGCGAAAACATTACTTTAAACACGAAAAACTACAAACGCACATATGACTTTTTGTGATTCAAGAACCAACGAATTCAACATTTCGTAAAAAGGCCGCCACAACTACGGAGCGCTGCCTTAAAGCGAAGATATGGCTTTTGCTTGCAAGAAACTCAACGAGCCGGAATTTCAGCAAATACCGACTTTCCATGAACTTGCCCTTTTCACACTTTGCACCCGAGAAACTTCCCGTGACCAAATACGATTTTTAATGAGGCAACTTCTCGAACTTTGACATTTTTTACGGTTTAAGTGATTCAAGAATTTGAGCCGACAATGCTGATTTGCCGAAACCGAAAAACGAATTGCCAGAGAGATTAAATTAGGAGAAACCTAAAATTTTGCCTTGTCGCATAACGCCCAATTAAGGGGTGAACAACGCCTCCACCCAAACCTAAAGCATTGTGCCATAAACACTAAATTTGAAGTAGAAGCAAAAATGCCAAGCGTTGTGAATCCCTCTTAAATTGCTTGTTATGTTCTACCACAAACACATGATTTACTTGAGAAAGAACTGCTATTTCTAACTACTTTTCTGAAGCAAACCACAAGGTAAGAACCAACTTGGCTACCAAAGGCGATTAACCAAAAACGTGTAATTCCACTTCTTTGCCCAATGAGGCAACCCAACGAACTTTCAACAAGCGCCCTTTCTTTCCAACCAAAGTGCAGACAATGGCAAATTGCCGAGGCAACTGCCAAGCCAAAATGCCAATTGACTAAGAACCTAAAAGCGACTTTGAGCCAGTTAAACAAGAAGCCAACCGCCACGACCTGACAATGAAGCAACCCTCGAACATTGGCATGTTTTACGGGCTGAGAGATTCAAGAACTTAGACCGACAATGCGGATTTGCTGAGTCTACTAGGGACGAGTTGCCAAAGGGACAAAGAACTAGAGCCTAAGACCATTAAACCTTTGAATTACAAGTAAACATAACGCCATGTTAAGGGGTGAGCAATGCAATACCGATGTTGCTGCAAACCACCTTAAACACAAAAACCAACGCATAGCGAAAATGCCACGCGTTGCGAATCCCTCTTGAACATTTTGTTAGCTCTCTGTATGTCGCATAAGCTATTGAAACTCTTGACCATGATTTTCTATGGTTGCTTTGCCACAAATCGTACAAACAACATACCTATCAGTTAACTCTAAAGAAGCACCTCCAGGTAAAGAAGCGGCGGAACCACTAAAGAAGCCATCTAAAAACGCTTTGAACTGTTCTTTTTTGGACTTGCCGTATTTCGATGGTTTTTGCTTCATTGTTTCTTTGTGTTCAGTGTCCTTCCCACATTTTTCGCAAAACCTAGTGTTCATAATGCCTCCTGAATCGATTGCTACAGAGAAGGTAACCCACAACACTCTTTGATTTTGTGATGAAATTCATAAGAGAGCTAACGCCGCATTAAGGGGTGAGCAACGCCACGACCCAACCTAAGCTATTGTGCCGTAAACACTAAAGTTGATTCAAACCAAAACTGCCAAGCGTTGTGAATCCCTCTTAAATGCTTTGTTATGTGACTAGCGCCTTTGATAGGCAAATTGACCGTTTTACACCAACGTATTTTCCATATTCACCTGACTCTGAATAAGAGTTACGTTTATAGAAGTTCACCGCTTTTGAGTTAATTCTACGTGTAGACAGGACGGCTTTTTTATAACCTTTTTCAACCGCATAACATTCTAGTTGTTTGAGTAAATAACCACCTGCGCCAGGTTTGTTTGAGTACATTCGCTTTAATTCACAGACTTCATTTTGATGGTGCCTAAAAACCCCACACGCTACAGCAACTTTGCTTAGGTAGACCACAATACATCCATCTTTCGACGAATCGAAAGCATCAGATGAAAACGAGCTTTCGCCAGAATCATTAGTGATCTGGCTAAGTGAGGAGTTCAGTTCAGCCACGAGTGACTGAAAATCAATATTGTTTGGTTCTACTTTCTTGTGTTCGAATCTCATACCTGTCACATAACGCCCTGTTAAGGTGTGAGCAACGCACTGACCAAGCCGCTGCATTGCACCTTAAACACAAAACTCACTGCAAACCAAAATTGCCACGCGTTGCGAATCTGCTTGAATTGTTTGTTATGCGAATTTTCGACAACGCCAAATTGAACAACGAAAACATTACCTTAAACACGAAAAACTACAAACACACAGATAACTTTTTGTGATTCAAGAACCAACGAACTCAACATTTCCAGAAAATGTCCGCCACAAGCGCTGAACGCGGCTTGAAAGCGAAGAATTAGCTTTTGCTTGCGAGAAACTTAACGAGCCGAAATTTCAGCGAATACTGACTTTCCGTAAACTTGTCCTTTCCACACTTTGCGCCCGACAAACTTTCTACGGCCAAATGCGATTTTTAATTGAGGCAACTTCACGAACTTTGACTTTGGCATGTTTACGGTTTGAGTGATTCAAGAATTTGAGCCGAAAATGTCGATTTGCCGAAACCAAAAAACGATTGGCCAAAGAGATTAAATTTAGAGAAACCTAAAAATTTTGCCTTGTCGCATAACGCCCTGTTAAGGGGTGAGCAACGCAATACCGAAGTCGCCGCATACCGCCTTAAACACTAAAACCAACGCATAGTAAAAATGCCACGCGTTGCGAATCCCTCTTGAACAGTTTGTTATGTGATTACTGACAGTTATCGCTACACTCTTGTACAACTGAACACGTGATGCTCATTAAACTCAATTTCATCACCCAGCTGCAAGCTCTTGAACGCGACGCTAATACTTGGTTCAAAACCACTAATTTTACCTTGGTATGTTTTCGCAGCTATCTCTTTAACAGATGTTACTGTAATTCTTTCAGAATCATATTGAAGCGTTACAGAGTCGCCTGTATTGATACCGGAATACTCGATCGGTTTCCCTGGAGTATGGGCACTTATTACTGAATATGTAATCGCTGTTTCAAATCCTAATTCTTCTGCATTTTTCATAATATTTCCTCCAATCACATAACGCCGCATTAAGGTGCGAACAACGCTAAACACCTAACCTAAACCATTGCACCTTAAACACTAAAACCAAGTTTAAACTTAGATCGCCAAGCGTTGTGAGTCACTCTTAAATGCTTTGTTAGTTGGCTATTCCCAAGGTTCCACTGTAATGTCAGGCCAACGCTTACGATAACCACCGACCATTTGATTATAGCTTTCGCGTGTCATTGCAATAGGATTTGGCTTTACCCTTTTATTGAATGCATCAGATAGCCCATAAGGCGAGTAAACACGCATTATACCGTTTGAATTTAACTTAAATCCGATTGCAAATGCAGATAACCAAGAATCAATGCCCTGCTCTACTTTTGTATATGCAGGTATAGTTTGACCAAATCTATGAAGATACCATTCATGAACACGCGCTTGGTTTACCACATCAATTGGGACTTCATGCTTCACAATACTGTTAATTCGGCTGCTGTAGCGTTCTTCATTAGAGATACTAGCGTTATCGAAGTAAACAATATCGAAATCCTTAACGTTCTTGAGTGGTCTTTCACCTGAGAGTGAGTTCCAAATCAGTTGTGTGACTGAACCGCCTGCAATGAAGTAGTCAGGTAATCCAACCTCAATACATGCCTGAGCAGTTTCCATTA
>NZ_CAKLCK010000050.1:0-45250 GCF_921292965.1 Allocatenococcus thiocycli | reverse complement strand
TTATCTTTATCCATGGACTTCAGTCATGAGATTAATATGCAATATTGAAATGTGATAACCAGCCGATCGAGAAATAGAAAATAGACTGGCTGAATTTAATTGCGATTTTACAACGACATCGCGTTAATTAGCGAGGGGTTATGTCAATTATCGGTGAGGAAATAGAAAATTATTGGCGTTTGTTGCGAAATGTAACGCTAAATTACGTCAAAATGCAGAAGTTGAATATTAATGTGTGATTACTGCACCAAAATAGTACGCCCGTAAAATGGCTACGGGCGCATACTCTAAACCGCTTCTTCCAATTGATTTGCTTCCTCTTCCACAATTTCTTGTAAATGTCTGCTAGCTTGTTGCAATTGATACATTTGCGCATAGCGGCCATCTTGTGCAAGAAGTGATTTGTGCGTACCTTTTTCAACTAAATCACCATGATGAAGAACCACAATCTGATCGGCATCCAAGATCGTAGACAAACGGTGGGCGATTACAATCAAAGTCATATTCTGACGTAATACCGCTAAACTCTTTTGAATCAGAGCTTCAGTGCCTGAGTCAATGTTTGCCGTTGCTTCATCCAGAATGAGAATTTTTGGTTTCGCCACTAATACCCTTGCCAAAGCGAGCAGTTGCTTCTGACCTGCGGAAAGGTTAGTTTCCCCCTGACCTAGTTGAGTATCCAGCCCGTTAGGATAACGATGGACCTGCTCCGATAAACCTACCTTATCTAATGCATCCCATATTTCAGTGTCTTCAACGGGGCGACCCAGAGAAACGTTCTCCCTAACTGAGTCGGGAAGAATGTGCGGGTCTTGCTGAACCATTGCCACGTCTTTACGCAGCACATGCTTGGCTAGCGTATTGAGCGGACGGCCATCAATTAGCAATTCGCCAACTTCTGTTGGGTAAAATCCCATTAGCAGCGAGGCTAGGGTACTTTTCCCGCTTCCTGTATGACCAACTAAGGCAATGAAGTCTTGATGATCGGCTTTAATAGAGATGTCTTTTAATACGTCTTGCTTTCCATCGTAGCTAAACGTCAGGTTTTTAATTTCGATAGATCCCGTTTTGAGAACGGCGTTATCATCACCATACGTCTGTTCTTTTGCATCTATGAGTTCAAACACTCGCTCACTCGACACTAGTGCCTGTTGCAATAGAGCCAGTTGTTGAGTCATTTCAATCAGCGGCTCAGTAACGCGGCCCAGGTAACTGATGAACGCATAAAGCACACCGACACCAATCACCTCGACGCCATTGAAACCAAAGATAGCGACCAGACTCATCAAAGCAAGACCGGCTAACAGATCCATTAATGGACGTAATAGATAGCCGTTTAAACGAATAACCCGTTTAGAAGCGACTAGGTGCTCTTCCGTTAACTCGTTAAACTGTTTATTAAAACGCTCTTCTTGTTGCATTAACTGAACAACGCTCATCCCTTGGATTGACTCACTTAAGTTAGCGTTAATATCCGTGAGCAAGTCACGCATTCTGCGGTAGCTTTCTGTACTGAGTTGCTTAAACAGATACATAAAACCAATCACGATTGGAAGTAGTACCAAAACAACCAGTGTGAGCTGCCAGCTCATAAAGAACATAACCCCCAGCATTACGAGGATCATCACTGCATTTTTTACCACCGTCGCAATCAAGAGCTCATAGAACTGCTGGAGAGATTCTGTATCGTTAGTAATTCGCGAGACCAACTTTCCCGCAGGTGTGTAATCAAAGGCAGAAAGCGGCTGTTTGATCACGCCAGCGAACACTTGCTTACGAATCGTTTTAATGGTGTTGGTTGCGACCATACTGAACTGCAATGACTGCAAGTATTGAAAAGTCGCTGAAATCACCTGAAGTGCAATGTAGCCTGCAGCTAACGTGATCAAGACACCTTGCGAGTAATCCCCTTTGGCAATGTGTTCATCAATAAAATATTGAATCAACCAAGGCCCACCTGCGCTGGCTAATGCGGCGATAAACAGCAGACCTAGACCTTTGAGCATCGGTTTTGGCTGTGACAATGGGTAAGACAACAACCGCCTAAATGTACTTGTCTGTTTCATCTACTCCTCCTCCATTGCCTGTTCTAGTTTCTGGTACTGAAGCATTTCCGCGTACCATCCTTGGTTTTGCTCCAATAGCTGATGACGACCACGCTCTGTAATGTGACCGTGATTGAGGACGATAATCTCATCAGCCGATTTGAGTGCTGTTAAACGATGAGCAATCACGATTAAGGCTTGATCACGATAATGTGTTTCAAGGTTCTTCAGAATTTGGTGCTCAGTGCGTCCATCGACAGCAGACAATGCATCATCCAGAACGAAGACCTGAGCATTGAGTAACATGGCTCGCGCAATCGCAATACGCTGTTTTTGGCCACCAGAAAGCGTGATGCCTTTTTCGCCCACTTCGGTGGCGTATCCATCTGGAAATTTCTCTATGTCATCGTGAATACAGGCCAGTTTTGCTGCTCGGTACACTTCTTCTTTAGACGCATTTGGATTACCCAATGCGATATTGTCAAAGATCGATTTTGAGAACAGGAATGGGCTTTGATTTACCACAGCAAAGCGATTTCGCCATTGCGGAAGTTGAGCGTCTTTAATTGATACATCACCGAATTTAATCGTGCCGTTTTCCAAATCATGCTGACGGAAAAGTAGCGTCAATAATGTTGATTTTCCGCTTCCAACCGGGCCAGCAATACCTAACATTTTTCCTGGCTCTAACGCCACATTGATATCCGCCAGGGCAGGGGGTAAATCCATTGACCAATAAAACGTATCGATATTGATCTGAAGTGGTAAAGGTTTCTGTTGTAGTGGGGTGTTTCCACTGACAATTTCAGGTTGCTCATCAAAGATCTCTTGCAGACGATTCCATGCTGCCGAGCCACGTTCCAAAATGTTGAATAGGAAAGCAAACGCCAACATCGGCCAAATCATAAGGCCTAGATACATAGTGAAAGCGGTTAAGTCACCAAGAGAGATTTCACCCTTATCGACGAGGTACGCACCAGCAGCGACGCTGAGTAAAAAGGAGAGGCCAATCGTCAGTTGGATAGCTGGGTCAAAACGCGCATCCACACGCGCAACTGCGATATTCTTCGCGCCTGTGTCGTCCACTACATCTTCGAAACGTTGTTGCTCTTGCTTCTCTAAGCCGAACGCACGCAGCATACGAACACCGTTCAATGACTCTTGAGTCATATCTGACATTGTAGAAAAAGCTTCTTGCGCTATGCGGAAGCGTTGGTGAAGGATACGCACAATATAGAAAATGACGATGGCAAGAAACGGCATAGGCAAAAGCGCCATAACCGTTAATTTCCAGCTCACTTGAGTCACCATCACGATAAGAACGGCAATACCTGTAATTAACGAATCTGCGGCGGTAAGCACACCTTCGCCAGCTGTCATTACAATGTTTCTGACATCATTGGTACCGCGAGCCATTAAGTCGCCAGTTTTGTAACGTTCAAAAAAGCGCGGTGGTTGAGTTGAAAGGTGGCGATAAAGCTTGTTACGAAGGATGGTTCCTAACTCCCAACTCGCGCCAAACAGCCATATACGCCACAATATTCTGCATACGTAGATCGTAACGAATATTGCGGTAAGACCTAACAACCACATAATTAACGTGCTTGTTTCTAAAGTGTTATCGACGACACCATCAACAATCACGCCTACCGCCTTTGGCGGTATCAGTTGGAGGACAGAGATCAGTGCCAATAGTAAAATAGAGCCAACGTAGTGTTTCCATTTCTGTTTGAAATACCAACGTAGCTGCCAGAAAATTCTCATTCCGCCTCCCAACTTAACTGATTGAAATTATTATGGAACCATTATTGGGCGAAATGAAAAGTTTACAAGCACAAATATTAAGCAAACATAAATACGATATTTTGTATTGATTTTGAATATATGCTCTATCGAATTTCTTACTTTATTACTGCAACCCGCCAATGTAACAAAATTATGTGAAATTCATGTTAATTGGGTGGTTTTGGTGGTTCAGGGTGAATTGGTAACTTAAAGCGTTAAAACATAGCTTTAACTGAGTTTAATCAACGCTTTAAGTCGGAATAAACTTGTGTTTTGCGAGAAAATCTCGGCGTTACCCTAAGCTCAGAATAACCTAACTGACCAAGCTTAGGTTAAAAAAGATAAGCACAGTCGTTACCAATTAGATGCGATTGTCACCCGTGCTAAATGCGATGATTTGGCTGATTTCTGTGAGGCTTCGGCCACTCTCTTTTTGCCACTGAATAAAGGCTTTATTGGCTGCGTCCAGGGATTTCTTGGTGTCTTTTCCACCTTCAATGATCTTACAGTTGCGCAGGTAAGCCTCTACATCGTTAGAGATGATAAATGTGTCTGCACCCATCTGGCGTAAGGTATATGGCCCGGTATTTCCGCCCAAGCGTTTGCCATGTTTTTTTAAATAAGTCCAAAGTTCGGTGATGTTCTCTTGAGGCCAATCCGCCACCATTTTACCGAATGAGCCGTATTCAATGCTCGCTTCATGAATCATGCGAGCGTTAGCGGGAATCGACATCACTTTTGTCAGGTGGCGAATGATACGTTCGTCTGTCGCTTTTGTTTCCCACTGTTCGTCAGAAAGCATAAGTAATGGCTCGATTTTGAAACCAAAAAAGACTTCTTCAAAGTTTGGCCACTTCTTACGCACCACACTCCATGAAATGCCACTTTGAAATACTTTCATTGAAAATGCAGCTAACCAACGGTCATCAGGAATAGCGGCTAACTCTGTTTTACTTAACGGGTGAGTAAGCAGGGCTTCAAGTTGGTCTTTACCGCCTTTACGTTCGGCGGCGCGTTGGTAAATCGCGTCAAATTTTTCAATGGTCATAAAAGAAGTTAGCCTTAGTAGATGTCGATGTTTGCCAAACATACTACGCTTAAGTTGCTGAATCGTAAATTGATGGAGTGTCACAAATGAAGAAGGTCACATTAACGTTTGTTGGAGAAGGTTCGGAGCGCATCGCAGAGAAATTTTATACTTGGTTAGCTGATGGCGGATTAGAAGACAGCTTGATTGAGACACTTTCGGATCGCGAAGTCTCAGTGGTCGGCATCAGTGACATGGATAACGAAACGCGCGATGTGGTGATTACGACAGAGTTGAATTAACCCGTTGTTTGTAGAGAAATCAGATAAAACAAAGCCCTTCAACGAAGGGCTTTGTGCATTTTTTAGCATTTCTATGGAGAAAAAGCTTAGTGATGAACCAGCGTTAAACCACTTGGGAGTGCATCACCGAAGACACGCTTCGATTCACTATCAGAAAGTTCTTTCACTTCTTCAACCAAAGAGACCCAAGACTCAGGCACTTTACTTTGCTTGAGCTTGGCCAGAACCTTCTCGCGATAGTCATCTGAGATGTCGAACAGGCGGTCTCCTGTTTTACGACAAATCATGACAGCCGCAAACGCGATCATTGGTTCTTTTTGCCAGTTTTGCTCTAACAGTTTTGGAAGCCACTGTTCTGCTTGCTCACGGGGAATAACACTGTGCTGGCTGCCGTATAGCGGAGTACGAGATGCAAGTCGGCCCATTGCCCACCAGTGTGCTTGTTGGAATTGATTATGGTTAATGGCTTTACTCAGGAACCACGTTGCCAAAAGCACTTTATCTTCGACTTCCAGATTTTCCAACGACGCTGACAGTCGAACCATTGACTCGTAGCCCATGTCTTGCGCAGCCTTGGCGGATTGTGGATTCTTCATTGCGCCTGGGTGCAGATATTTCGCAATGTCAGCCAAAATCGTTTCTTGCTGTTCCTGGTTTAAGCCACCAGCAATACGACGCCAGAATACCCACCAGTCTGTCCATCCTTGATGGTTTTTAAACTGAATGTTTTGTTGGTAAAGTCCCCAAATCTGTTCGATACGCCAAGAATCGGTTGGATCACCAAACCCCGGGCGCAATGCAAAGCCCGCAAGTCGAAGCCAGTTCTTTTCATGTTGCTCTGAACGACGGCGGCGTTTTCTGCCTTGAGCAAATGCATCGAATAACTGACGAAGCGTTGTGAAGTCCCATTCATCACGCTTACCCAGTTTCTTCTCAAGATCTTTCGCTAACGTTTTGATCTCTTTGCTGTCAGCGCTTTTCTTATTACCGCTGTAAAGACGAGCCACCAGCTCCTTACACTCATTCAACTTTGGATGAAGTTGTACGTCTTCGTTGTCGTCTGCTTGTTTGTTACGTACTTCAAACTCTAGCGCCCAACGTTTAGTGTCGTCTTCTGCGCTGACACATTCCATTTTGAGTGTGCCTACTTCCGTTAACTGGCAAGCGAGTTGTACCTCGACACGCTCTTTTTGGTTTGCGTGCAGCTCAGCACCTTCGCCTTCTAATGTGGTGATGTACGGCGGAAGTGGAACAAATAAGTCAGGATCAACGTCAACCATCACACCATTTTGAATCGCAGTGTTGTTGGTCAGAGTATCGTGGGTTGAGGTAAGAAGATTAAATCGAACCGGCTCGCCAAGTGTAAGCGAGAATCGACGACCACTTAAGCGAATCTCATGGCCTTCTTCCGTCCCTTTTGCTAGCAAACAAAGGGCTTTGCCCATTTTGTTTTTCTCTTGCAGGTGCAGGAAGTAAGAACGAGCAGCACCGCCACCGATTTTTA
Organism: Allocatenococcus thiocycli; assembly: GCF_921292965.1. Classification (NCBI taxonomy): domain Bacteria; kingdom Pseudomonadati; phylum Pseudomonadota; class Gammaproteobacteria; order Vibrionales; family Vibrionaceae; genus Allocatenococcus; species Allocatenococcus thiocycli. The sequence continues at coordinate 38,587 of NZ_CAKLCK010000050.1, read as the reverse complement.
GCTGGGCTCCACGTCGTGCTTTACCAAAGGCAACGGCGCCAAGAGCAACGGACCAATCGGGATGTGGGTTATCCAAAACCGTGACAGGAGCGCCGCGCCAGTCTGAGAGTAGGGTAGTGACACGCTCTGTGACAAGGTCACTGTTAAACACACCACCATTGAGTAGTAAACCGACCGGAATTGCGTTTTGTTTTTCGTCTTCGATGCCAAGTGCAGATCGCGACACTTGCTGATGCTGAGTTAGGAACTCGGCTACGTGTTTACTTACTGCAGGATCTGCGACGTAAGGCAACCCAAACTCGACAACGGCACTGCGTCGTTTGTCGGGTACTTCATTAAATTCAGAAAGAGGGAAGAAGCCATCGAGGGCAATTTGGTGTACTTCTTGTTTACTCAGCGCAATGCTCTTGGTACCACCAAGCAGTTTTGAGCCGCTACCCAGCATGGTGATTTTAACTTCTTCAGGTGCATTTGAAGAAAGCAAGTTCTCTTTCGCTTTTCGGGTTTGCTGAATCAGCTTTGTTAGGCTTGCAGCTGTCAGCTTTTTGTTCTGATTGAACCGGCTTTCTGCGAGGTGCGCTAATGCCAAGTCGAGGTTGTCACCGCCTAGCATGAGGTGTTCGCCAACGCCTATACGGTCGAGGGCCAGCTCACTCTCGCTGTCATTACTTTGTTTGAACTTAGCCTCAATCAAACTTAAGTCGGTAGTACCACCACCCACATCACAGACAAGGATCAGCGGTAGGTCTTTGAGTTCATCGGCCGCCGTTTGTTGGTGGCGTGCATACCAGTCGTAACATACCGCTTGTGGCTCTTCGAGTAGGACTATTTTCTTCAATCCGGCTAGATCGGCTGCTTCAAGGGTGAGTTTACGTGCCGTTTCATCGAACGATGCAGGGACAGTAACCACGACGTCTTGGTCTTCCAGCTTGTTACTCGGATGACGATAGTTCCACGCCTGACGGATGTGATTTAGATAACTTGCGCTGGCAATTACGGGTGAGACTTTATCAACGTCTTGCGCGCCAGCCCAAGGAAGAATGTCTGAGCTACGGTCGACCGCTTGATGGGAGAGCCAGCTTTTCGCGCTCGAAACCTGACGTCCTTCAACTTTCGCGCCTAATTCACGTGCCCATTCACCGACGATGACATTTTTAATGTCGCCAGAAACAGGCTGATTTTCCCAAGGCAGGGTTAAATCAGACGGGGAAATTTGTCCCTGAGCCGGGTGGTAGCGGAAAGAGGGTAGCAGCGGTTTACGAACCACTTCACCAGGACCTATTAACTGGTCGATATCAAATAGGGATACTTCGGATTGTTCAAGGTTGTCGGTGATTTCACAATAGGCGACCACAGTATTTGTCGTGCCAAGGTCAATACCAACTAGAAAACGAGGAGATGCCATACAAACCTTCGTGTATTTAAAAACGGCACCCGATTGGATGCCGTTTGATTTCTATTTATTCTTCTTCGTTTGAGTCACTTTTTGCGTCTTCACGCACATCGAACTCAACGTGCCATTTTTGACCGTTATCGGCGGCAATTGCTTCTAGGTAAAGCGTACCAAGTTCTGTCACGCGAGATGCCAGAGTGACTGGAACCACTTCGCCTTCACGACGACCTTCGGATACTGGTAGCGTGACTTGAATTTCTGGTAACTCTTCAAGCTCTTCTGGTGCCCAGTGATCAAGATGAGTACCTGCTAGGTCATCACGACGTACTGTCGAACCAAAGAACTGGAAGTTTACTGGTTGGCCGATAACCAAACCAAACTCTTGGCTTGGTACGTCAACACTTGAGCCTTCTTCCATACCAAATGGTGCCACACATAGGGCTTCCATCGGAGGTGCCATTCCAGGAATCGCTGGCATTGCGCTTTCGATACCTACGTAGTAAGCCGAAGCAATACCGCCGCGAATACGAACGCCCTGACCACGACGAACTGAGCCGTAGTAAGCCGCACCACTTGCTACTGCAAGATCGAGATCAACGCCAGTCAGACGTTTCGCCATTTCTGCATCTGCTTCAAGCAACCATTCGTTAATGGTGTCTTCTAAGCGAGAGGCCAATAGCGTTGATTTCAGTACACCGCCGTTAAACAGAATCGCGGTTGGCTTGATGAAATCTGCTGATTGAGCAGCTTCAGCCCCTGGCATACCCGGCATGTTCGCAAATGGGTTGTAGTCTTGAGCTGGAGCAGACTCACCACCACCTTGAGCGTTTGCTTGCTTAGACAAGAAGGCAGCAATGTGACGTGTGATGCCTGCATCCTGAGCATAAGGCAGACCCATCTGCGTCAGTGCACCACGGTTACGCTGAACAGGGTGATCAGTAATCGCAACTTGTGGGAAGAAACCATCAACCAGCGTTTGCTGTACTTCTTCCTGCGTCAGTTCGGTCTTTAGCGTTGCGCCAAGCAGTTTAGAGCCACGGCTAGGAACAACGATTGGCACAGATTGCAGCTCGCTGTCGTTCAGAAGCGCTTCTTTGGCATCGCGGCAAGCGTGTGTCATTGCCTGTACTTGCCACGGTTGTAAATCTTTACCTTCTTGCGCAAGCTTCATTTTCAAGCGGTACGCAAGGGCAAGGTCCATGTTGTCACCGCCAAGCAGAATGTGCTCACCGACGGCGATACGGCTAAGTGACAGGTTACCGTCATCTTCGGTTACTTCCACCAAAGATAGATCGGTTGTACCACCACCGATATCAACGACCAGAACGATGTCGCCAACTTCAACTTCGTCACGCCATTTGTCGTTACTGTTGTCGATCCAGTTGTAAAGCGCAGCCTGAGGCTCTTCTAGTAGTGTCAGATGCACAAAACCAACGTTGCGCGCAGCTTCTGCCGTCAGGTCACGTGCCGCTGGGTCGAACGATGCAGGAACGGTAATCGTCACATCTTGCTCAGCAAGCTTGTGATTAGGGTGAGTGTGGTTCCAGGCGTCTTTTAGATGCTCAAGGTACAACTCGGTTGCACGAAGAGGGGATACTTTTTCGACTTCTTCAGGGCTACCAGCTGGCAGGAACGCATCACGACGGTTTACGCCGCCATGACAAAGCCAAGATTTAGCGCTGGCAATCAAGCGAATTGGCGTTTTTGAACCCAGGTTACGAGCAATCGCACCAACCAGTGCTTTAGGCTCGCTAGACCACGGCAGCACGCGTGATTGCGGATTCATTTCGTGTTCGTGAGGTTGGTACAGGAACGAGCCAAGTTGGCTGCGAGTTTCTACTGTGCCAGGTGCCGTCAATTGTGGAATCGGCATAACTTCTACACGAGCATCTTCATCGTGAGTATCGACAAAAGACATCACACAGTGTGTCGTACCTAAGTCGATACCAACGCTAAATTTAGGAGACTGTTGCTCTGGCGTCTCATGGATGTTTTCTTCTTGAGAAATGTTTTCTTGGTTCATGTGTTCCATTACAGCTCAACCTCGGCTGGAGCGATGACTGATGCATCGTAATTTTCAGCCAGTTTAGGCAAGTTCATTGATGTAGCCTTCCAGCCCTTGTGAACTAGCGTTCCGTGGAATGGTGCACTGCCTGTAACATTGCCAGTTAGGCGAATTTCTTGTGGGTTAAAGTTTTCTTCAACCGTTATGCGGGTTTCTTCTTCTTCGTTACGTACGTGTGCAAGCGTTACGTAATCGCTTAATACTTTTTTACCACCAGTGTGGATAACGCGAGCAGCTGCGCCAACTTCTTCATCTGAGAATGACGTTAAGTCTTCTTGTAGGAAGTCAATTAGGCGAGCTTCTTGCTGCATAATAGAAAGCAGTTGCATTGCAGAGTCAGTAGAAGCAGTTGCAAGTTTTGATTCAACTTCAACAACCTTTTCAACCACTTTTTCTACTTCAACGACTTTTTCAACTTCTACGATCTTCTCGACAGGTTTTTCAACCTCGACGATTTTCTCAACCGGCTTTTCTACTACTTTCTCAATCACTTTCGATTTACGTGATACAGCAACCAGCAAAAGCAATACGCTCGAAGCAGCAAGACCTGCGTGAAGCATATCGAACGTTTGAGGAATTAGGTTCAAATCAATGTTCATGACGTTTTTTCTCTTTCTATTGATTCATTGGTGCATAGGCTCAATGTGTTTATTAAATTGATCGTCTTTGCGATCTTGCACCAAGTTTAGACACTAAAATGATGTCGGATGTTAGCATATTCAAGGCTTAACGCTGTAATAATTCGTAAATTTACCGCACGATTAGCGCGAAAAACCAACGATTGGAACACGCTTTAAAGGCCATGGTATGCCAGAAGTACGATATTTCCGCAATTAATGACAACTTGCCTCGGTTTTCACCGACGTTATACATCGTGTTCATACAGCAGTATAAGAACCTAAATTTGTCGAATCACTTTATAAAATAGCGTTAACCCAGTGCAATCGGTGATTAAATCGGCAAGCGCATTCGAGTTTTACCTGCCATTGAGGTAGAATCTCTCGCTTTAAAATCTATGTTAGGAATCAAGACAAACTATGAACCATAACCGTATCGTCTGCTTCGATTTAGAAATGTGTTGCTGGAACGAGAATGGCGTTGGCCGTACTGGCGAGATCATCGAAGTCGGGTTGGCTGAAATAGATTTGTCCAAAGGTGAGATCGTTAAACGTGCTCAGTACTACGTTAAGCCAGAACAAGATGAAGTCTCGTTGTTCTGCGCCGAGCTAACGGGGATTACACCACGTAAAATCGAGAAACAAGGTCGACCACTTGAAGAAGTTTTGAAGTCTATGGTTAAGAACTTCGGTGGCCGTAACAAAATTTACGCCTCATGGGGGCGAGATGACACGATTTTACTTGATGAGTGCAAACAAAAGGGCATCGAAGCGCCATTTACCGAGTTCATTAACCTAGCGACACTTTACCGTATTCAAAACCGTCTCAAAGAAAAGCGCATTGGTCATCGCGCTGCCCAAGAAGCGAAAGGGATTGAATGGGAAGGCCGCCAACACTCTGGTTATGTTGACGCGTATAACCTAGCCAAACTCGCACTGACTATGCTTTAGTTGTGGGTTTGTAATGAATCTTTAATCCAACTTGTGTTTTTCTGTCATGGAGTTTGTCTAATCTCAACCTTGTCAAACAAATTCAAATCTTGACCAGTCTTAATAACAACACGTTGGCTTCTATAAAATAAAAACGCGCTGATCTTCAGCGCGTTTTTTATTGGGTGACGAGTAGGTGGTGACACTACTGTGATTGCAGTTTGGCACGAATAAAGTCTTTGTGGTCGACATAGAGCAATTCTGCCGTCTTACGGATAACTGCATCTTCAAGCGGGTCAATTTGCCCGTCAGAATACGCCACTTCCCACATACTCTTTATCAAGTTGTAACGTGTTTCTTGAGTTAACTCTCTTAGTTGAGAAGTGAAGTCATACAATGATGCGGACTCTTTTGTTGTTTGTGCCGCTTTGTCCAGTAATTGTGTCGCCTCTGTAGCGCTCAGCGAAAGCAACTTCATTAAGAGAGAATGTTTTGTTGCTAGCTCTTTTTCATCCACTTGGTGGTCGGCGCCGGACACTTCACAAAGTAAGCATGCAATCGCCATGTTGGGAGACACGGTATGAGTCTGTGCCAGATCCTCGCCATCGAGAAGCTGTTTAAATAGAGATGTAAGAGAATTGAACATAGTAAACACCAAACTGATAACTATCTTTTAAACATGGTTATATGTGACTTAAATCTCAAGGGGTGAAACCTGAAATTACGAATTCTTTACATTTAGAATACGACGCTATCAATCAAGGTGATCAATTTTCTATTCTCGTCGGTGGGAAATGAACTTCTTGGTTATCTGCGGTAAGTATACTGATTTTACTAGGCTTACCGTCATCATCGAGATGTAGTTCTCCGATCGCACTGTGGTTAACCAAACGATAAAAGTTATGACTACTTGGCGCACGCTTATAAATTTTGAGTCGTTTACGCTTGGTGAACCAGTTTAGTGGCGAGCGAGGGCTGTATAGCATTCTATCCAGCGCATCACAGATAGTGAGTAGTCTTGTCGGAAATTGATTCTTAATACCGCTACAGGTGATTTGATAGATGTTAGGGCTGCTTTTTCGAAAGCGTAATTTGATGTCGTAAGCAAAAGAGTAATGGACATCCCCTGACAAAATCACAAAGTTAGTCGGTGTTTTAGTATGAGTGAAAATACTGACGAGCGTGTTCGCACTGCCGGGATGCGCCATCCAGTTTTCGGCATCCACCAATAATGGCTTACCAAACATGGTAAACACGCGTTGCAGCGATTCTATAAATTTCACACCGAACATCGGCGCTGCAGATACGATGATCACTTTATCTTCGTGAACCAGTTCTTGATGAAACTCAATTAACGCTTCCCAGTCCATCAAGCCAGACGGCTTATTCATTTTAGATTCTGACCGCCAGCGACGAGTTCGGGTATCCAAAACCACGACTTTGGGGGAGGTCGGAATGGTGTAATGCCAGTTCTCGAAGCGATAGAGGTACTGAATCAGGTCATCTTGAGCTTCGGCAGTGCGTTGCTCAAGAAAATCTTTTATGTGGACCATAAACGCATCATCGAATTTTTCCGGTGAGTTGCCCCAGCCCTGACAACACCAATAGGCGATCAGGCTATTTCCGATTATTCGTTTTGCAAAAAGGTTGGTGTATGCTGCTTGTTCCCAGCCAATGGTTAAGTTCCAGTCGTCCGTCACATCGTGATCATCAAATATCATGTAAGTCGGAAGGTGCGCAAGAAGGCGCTGTACGCGGTCTAATCCGCTGACAAATTTATCTATTTGCGCTTTTTCCTCACGCCATTTTTGTTGCCAGTTGGGCGCTAGCGTGTTGCCTCCGACAAGGAATTGATTCTCCAGTAATCGGTCACGTTTGATGAGGTGCCAAAGCGTCGGCGACCAAACCAAGAGGTACATGGCAAAACATTCGGCAAAACTGATCAGGTGATTTTCACACTCTTTAGAGCTGAAAATAGGCGTGCCACGGTGAGGAAAAAACTGACTGAGCAGGCTACCGTCATCGACGTAATGCGGTAGCAACTGGTCGCGGCCATAAAAACACGCAGCGTGTTGATAAAGCGCTTTGGTGTCGGTGATTGGTTCTTGTTGAAATTGCTCATCCGGCAATCCCAGTAACTCGATTACTTGTTCAATTGCATCTAAGGTTGGTCCAGCTACATGATCAACATAAACCTGATCACCGCTCATGATGAGCATGTCTGGGCGAGATTCTACGCTTTGCTGAGCCACCTTTGCATCGGCTGCAACTAAAGCATCGTCACTAAAATGTTGTGGGTTGCGGCAAGAACCATGAAGGACATAATCGGCTTTTTCACTGATTAAAAATTCAATGCCCTTATGCATATGGTTGTCGTGCTCATAACACAAGTGAGGCAGTAGCTCTGTTAGCAGACCGTCTTGCGTGTGGAGCTGATATCGAAGTGGCTGATGAGTAGGGAAGTCAGCTTTTAATGACAGTAAACAAACCCAAGCTTGCTCACCAACCTGAAGTTGAGTGAGCTTTTCAAAGTCCTCTGAGTGAAACGAAGTCGCAGAGTTTGCATCGTTGATTTCGATGAACCCTTCTAATGGCTTGGTCGTGACCAGCCAAATATTCACTTCTGATGCGGTCACTTTGCGGAGAATAGGGCCCGCAATGATAAGGGGAAGATGAGGATGTTGGGTTTTGTCTAATGATGCAGCCAAACTGGTTCCTTATTTGTCTGATTCTTCTAATATTTCTACTACTTGAGCGCTACTCAATTCGTGACCCGCAAGAAACAAACCTAGCATCGCTTCTGTCTTCGAATCGTTATCACTGTCTTCGTCCAGAACCTGTCGTAATCGAGTACGAATTAAGTCAATTTCATGGTCAACGAAACCCCGACCTTCTTCTGCCTGACATTCTTCTGGTGCATTGTCGAAGCTCAAAAATAACAGATTGCCGTCGAGTTGTGTTTCCACCAATCTTTCCGGCAGCCACTCTTCTCCCATAACAATATCTGGGTCAGTGTTGGTCGGCAAATTATTAAGGATGGAAATGAGTTCTGATACTTTCACTTTTTATTCGTTATCGTTAGGGCTAGCGACATAACTGGCACAACTCGTTAGGTAATTCATTCTATTTCAACGAGATTCAATGCCAATTTATCAAAGCATAAGATTTATTCTGTCACGTATATGACAACATTTCACATTGTAACGGCCCATTTAGAAAGAACATAAGCGTAAAGTTTCAATTAACGAATGATTGCTTTTTTATCGACCAATTTTATAGAAAATACGTGAAATGGCTCCGGCATGCCTCACTTCTGGCATTTATGGTTGGGGCTTGAATGTCTTTCCATTTTGCAACGAGATCAAAAGGTCGGATTTGTCACCGCGAAAAATATCACCCATTCTCAGTGAGATGAAAACTAATACACTATTATCCCAGCTGAAATTTGTTTATCGCGCAAAGGTTAAAGCCATTTGCAATGCATCCGATAAATTTGATGGCATTAGCACGATGAGCATTGATTCTTCATATAACATTCAGATTGAGGGAACAAATTGCACTAATGACGAGTTCGCCAAGCGATTCTTTGTGGTTAACGGAGAAGGGCATATGGAAGGCGACGGATGGTTAGTGCTTTACGTTGACTCAATAGAAGTGCGTGTGGGTGAGGAAATAGAGATACCCAGCGATGTCGCGTTTGATGCAATGGTAGAGCGCATGGTTCAGGAGGCTGAAGAAGTATTAGAGCAACTCTATAAGAACGCGTTAGAAAACATAGAGAAGACCGCAGATGATGATCAAACAGAAGGTTCATAACCCAACACTGTGGTGCTTGCTGGTAAAGGACTTCTTATTAGCAAAGTGAAGTGGTCAATGAAAAAGGGATGGCTATTTGGGCCATCCCTTTGTATTCATGCTAATTGAATCAAGCTTACGCTAGCGTTGCTAGTTGGCTCTGAGCTTCAGTGATACCTTTTGCTGCCGCATCTTCACCCATGTTTAGGGCTTCAGCGTAAACAAACTCCACATCAGCGATACCAACAAAACCAAGCACCGTGCGTAGGTAAGGCGTGATGTTGTCTGTCGGAGCATCTTTGTGAATACCGCCACGAGTCGTTACAACAATCGCTTTTTTGTTTTCAAACAGACCTTGAACGCCATTTTCTGTGTATTTAAATGTCACACCTGCACGAGCAATCAAGTCAATCCAGTTTTTAAGCTGAGTTGGAATCGTGAAGTTATACATTGGCGCTGCAATGACTAGCGTATCCGCAGCTTTCACTTCTTCGATAAGCGAGTCTGACAACTCAACAACTTGCTGTTGTTCCTGAGAAAGGTCACCTGTCGAGCGTAGTGCTGTCGCTACGGTAAGATCAAGCACTGGCAATGGGTTCGCCGCTAAATCACGAACCGTTAGTTTGTCTTGAGCTACGTTTTTGATGAACTCTTCAACCAACTTGTTTGATTGTGAGTTGTCGCCAAGGATGCTTGATTTTAGAGCTAGTACACGAGACATAATGGTTATTCCTTAAATAAGTGCTTTCGACTATGTGATGCATTATAAGCAATGGGCTGAGGTTCTAAACCCGACTTGTTTGCTTAAGTTGTTCGAAAAAATTGAATAAGCTTTCAGTTGTCTTGTCTTGGCCCTGTTGTGATACAATTCGCGCAGTTTTATGTAATGAAAAGAATAGGAAACGCTTTGACTTCGTCACAGCCTACAAAGAAAACCTCCGCTGAAGCGCAATCTGCGCCAGAAAATGGAGCAAAGAAAGTTCAAGCGCCTCATGCTCAAGTGAACAATGCCGCCTCGCTACGCAAAGCACTGAATCAGTGCATGATGCGCGACCGTTTTCGCTTAAGTAAACGTATTTCTGGCGCAAGTAAAATTAAGAAAGATGCATCGCGTAATGTCGTGTTTGATGAAATCGCTTTAGACATTGCTAAGTCGATGATGGAAGTCGAACAACGTGGCAGTTATCAGCCAAAAATCGAATATCCTGCGATCCTGCCTGTCAGTCAAAAGAAAGACGACATTGCAAAGGCGATTGATGAAAACCAAGTGGTTATTATTGCTGGTGAAACGGGTTCGGGTAAAACTACGCAGATACCAAAAATTTGTGCAGAGCTTGGCCGTGGTAAATTTGGCCTGATCGGTCATACTCAGCCTCGTCGTCTTGCTGCGCGTTCCGTAGCAAATCGCATCGCGGAAGAGATGGAAACTAAGCTCGGTGAATTTGTTGGTTATAAAGTTCGATTTAACGATCAAATCTCAGAGAACACTCAGATTAAATTGATGACGGACGGTATTTTGCTGGCAGAAATTCAGCATGACCGTTTCTTGAATCAATACGACACCATTATCATCGATGAAGCGCACGAGCGTAGCCTGAACATCGATTTTATTTTGGGCTACCTAAAAGAGCTTCTGCCACGTCGTCCAGATTTAAAAGTCATCATTACGTCGGCAACCATCGATCCGGAACGTTTTTCCAAGCACTTCAACGATGCCCCAATTATTGAGGTGTCTGGTCGTACTTACCCAGTAGAAACGCGTTACCGTCCGTTAAGCGGCGATGAGGATAACGATCGTGACCAGCTAGAAGGTATCTTCGAAGCCGTCGATGAGCTGTGCGATGAAGGCTTGGGCGATATTCTGATCTTCATGAACGGTGAACGTGAAATCCGTGATACGGCAGATGCGCTTTCTAAACGTAATCTTAAGAGTACAGAGATTGTACCTTTGTATGCGCGTTTATCGGCTGGTGAACAGAACAAGATATTCCAACCACACGCTGGGCGCCGCATTGTATTGGCAACCAACGTAGCGGAAACGTCGTTAACCGTTCCGGGCATCAAATATGTGATTGACCCAGGTACCGCGCGTATCAGTCGATACAGCTACCGAACTAAAGTACAGCGTCTTCCAATTGAGCCTGTTTCTCAGGCAAGTGCTAACCAGCGTAAAGGTCGTTGTGGTCGTGTGGAAGAGGGTATCTGTATTCGCCTCTACTCAGAGGAAGATTTCGAGTCACGCCCAGAGTTTACCGATCCAGAAATTCTGCGTACCAACCTAGCGTCGGTAATCCTGCAAATGACGGCTCTTGGTTTAGGCGATATTCAAGCGTTCCCATTTGTTGAAGCGCCAGACAAACGCAACATTCAAGACGGTGTACGCCTGCTAGAAGAGTTGGGTGCGATTAATTCAGATGCAAAAGATCCGAAAAAACGCCTTACCCCAACGGGTCGCCAACTGGCACGATTACCAATCGACCCGCGTTTAGCGCGCATGGTGTTAGAAGCACCAAAGTACGGTGCGTTAAAAGAATTGATGGTGATTGCAGCCGCGTTGTCGATCCAAGACCCACGTGAGCGCCCATCGGACAAACAACAATCTTCAGACGATAAGCACCGTCGCTTTTTCCATGAAGAGTCTGACTTCCTGACGTTAGTAAATCTTTGGGATTACATTCAGAAGCAGCAAAAAGCGCTGACGGGTAATCAGTTCCGTAAACAGTGTAAGCAAGATTACTTGAACTACTTGCGTGTTCGCGAGTGGCAAGACGTTTATTTCCAAATTCACCAATCCATGCGTGAAATGGAATTTAAGCTCAATGACGAGCCTGCTTCATATCATGGTGTGCACAGCGCAATTCTGGTTGGCCTGTTATCTCACATCGGTATGAAAGATCAGGAGAAGAATGAGTATCAGGGTGCGCGTAATGCCCGTTTCCATATCTTCCCTGCATCGGGCTTGTTTAAGAAGCAGCCTAAATGGATCATGTCAGCGGAGTTGGTAGAAACTTCAAAACTTTGGGGTCGAATTATTGCAAAAATTCAGCCTGAATGGATTGAGCCATTAGCCAAGCACTTAATCAAACGCAGCTACAGCGAACCGCACTGGTCGAAGAAACGCGCTGCGGTTATGGCGTACGAAAAAGTTATGCTGTATGGAGTGCCAATCGTCCCTAAACGTCTGGTGAATTACGGTAACATCGATGCATCTATCAGTCGTGAAATCTTCATTCGTAGTGCGTTAGTTGAGGGCGAGTGGGAAACCAAACACGCGTTCTTCAAGCAAAACCGCAAACTATTGCAAGAAGTCGAAGAGCTGGAACATAAATCTCGTCGTCGCGATATTTTGGTCGATGACGATGAGCTATTTGATTTCTACGACCAACGCGTCGGTACCGAAGTGGTTTCTGGTAAACACTTTGATTCATGGTGGAAAAAAGCGTCGAAAGAAAACAAGGAACTGCTCAACTTTGAAAAAGAGATGCTTTTCAAGGGCGATGCCAGCCATGTTACTGACTTAGACTACCCGAACTTCTGGCACCAAAATGGTTTAAAACTCAAGCTTAGCTATCAGTTTGAACCAGGCGATGATAGTGACGGTGTAACGGTTTATCTACCACTACCAATTCTTAACCAGGTGGAACAAGCCGGTTTTGACTGGCAGATCCCAGGTCTGCGCCATGAACTTGTGGTGAGCCTGATTAAGTCGTTGCCAAAAACCATTCGTAAGAACTTTGTGCCAGCGCCAAATTACGCAGATGCGTTCTTAGCTCGTTCTACGCCAATGGAAGCACCGCTTCTTGACTCACTTGAGAAAGAGTTACGACGCATGACGGGTGTAGAAGTACTGCGTGAAGACTGGAAGCTGGATCAGGTACCGGAACACTTGAAAGTGACATTCCGCGCTGTTGATCATCGCAATCGTAAGCTGAAGGAGAACAAAGACCTTCATGAGCTGAAAGAAAGCCTGAAAGAGAAAGTTCAGGAAACGCTTTCAAAAGTGGCTGACGATGATATCGAGCAGCAGGGCTTGCATACGTGGAGCTTTGGCGAACTGCCAAAAGTGTATCAACAAAAACGCGGCGGTTATGATGTGAAAGCGTACCCAGCCCTTGTCGATACGAAAGATAGCGTTGAAATCAAACTGTACGAGACAGAATACGAGCAAATCTCGGCGATGCGTGCTGGTCAGCGTCGTTTAATTTTGTTGAATGTGCCATCGCCTATTAAATACTTGCATGCTAATTTGCCGAACAAATCAAAACTGGGCTTGTACTTTAACCCGTATGGAAAAGTACTGGATCTGATTGATGACTGTATTGCTTGTGGCGTCGATAAGCTTATCGAAGAGCAGGGCGGATTAGTTTGGGAACCAGAGCAATTTGAAAAGTTGAAAGAACACGTTCGTGCTGAACTCGGCGATACCGTGGTTGAAATTGCTAAGCAAGTAGAAACCATTTTGACGACCGCCTTTAACATCAATAAGAAGTTGAAAGGTAAGATCGACTTTACCATGGCGTTTGCACTGTCAGACATCAAAGCTCAAATCGAGGGTTTGATCTTCAAAGGCTTTGCTACTGAGTGTGGCTGGAAACGTCTGCCAGACATTCTCCGTTACATGCGTGCAATTGAACGCCGTATGGAGAAGTTGCCAATCGATCCGAATAAAGATCGCCTGCATATGTTGAAAATCGAGTCAGTAACCAAGGACTACAAAGAGTTATTGAATAAGATTCCAAAAGGCATGGCTATTCCAGAAAACGTAAAAGAAGTGCGTTGGATGCTAGAAGAATTGCGAGTCAGTTATTTTGCTCAGCAATTAGGCACTCCGTATCCGGTGTCTGACAAACGAGTCAAAAACGCGATTGATGCTTGTTAGCCGTAAAGTACAATGGTGACAGTTATTTATATCAACGCTCGTTCGGTTACTGGTATAGTAATTGCTAGTATTTGATAAATGTGTTGTTTTTAGTTCTAGGGAGGCAATAGTTTGCCTCCCTTGTATTTGCAGTGTCTACGTCAGATTGATAAGACGTAGGAATGAAAAGAGTAAAAGGTAAATGATGAAAAAAACTCTATTAGCAGTGGCACTACTTAGCGCATCTTCTGCGGCAATGGCAGATTCTTGGATTTACGGTGGCGCATCTGTAGGTCAGTCTGATTACAAAGGCGAGACGGATACATCTTACTCAGTACACGTAGGTACAGGTATTCTTCCAATCATCGGTATTGAAGCTGGTGTGACTCAACACGGTGAATTTAACGTTGATGGTCGCGATACAAAACTTACCTCTTACTACGCAGCGCTAAAGCCAAGCATCGATTTCGGCCCACTGCACATTTACGCAAAAGGTGGTATCCACCAATGGGATAAAGAAGTGAAAGGCGGTAGCGACGATGACGACTTCGATCTAATGTACGGTGTTGGTGCTGAATACTTCATCTTTGGTCCACTTTCTGTGGGCGCAAGCTACATGAACTACACAGCAGATAAAGACGATATCGGTACGTTCTCTGTGAATGCATCTTTGCACTTCCTATAATTTTCGACATATCCGAGAGTGATAAAACACCGGCTTTAAGCCGGTGTTTTTGTTTCTGATAGTGACTTCGACTTGCCTCTCTGTCTGAATTGATATCACACTACAACGAATTGAATATAAATTATTCATTCTTTGATCTTAATTTCTCTATACCTTCCAATATATAGTGATCATTAAACTATGAGCTAGGAGCGTGAAATCACGCAGACTTACAAAGGATGGTATGACTATGAAAACAAAACTCTCGATATTGGCTTTGGCGTTGTGTTCAACGTCTGCGCTCGCGGATTCGTGGCTATATGCTGGCGGACAAATCGGTCAATCTGATATTGAAGGCGAAAGTGATACAACCTACGGCTTACACGTCGGTACGGGGATTTTGCCGCTAATCGGTATCGAAGCGGGTTACTTTAACCATGGCAAAGTTGGACTGAATGTGGATGGAACCAAAGGCGATGGGGATTTCTCTTCACTCTATTTAGCGGTTAAGCCAAGCATCGATTTTGGCCCGTTCCATATTTATGCCAAGGGTGGCATCAATGCTTTTAACGTTGACTATAAAGGTTCGTTGAGTGCTATCGATAAAGATGATGGCGTCTCTTATATGTATGGTGTCGGTGCAGAGTACTTTTTGCTAGATAACATCTCAGTTGGTGCAAGTTACCAGGCTTTTGGTGTCGATATCGATGGCGACAGCGATTCAGTTAGTAGCTTTACCGGCAACGTTACGTTCCATTTCTTATAAACATCTCGCCCAGGCAAATTCACTTCTTAGTTTTTGCGAAAGCCATAAAGTGGTCACTTGCGATTCAGCGAGGGCCACTTTTTTGTTTAGCGCCCACCCACAATATGAGAGCAATGGTTATTATAGCGAGAGATAATCATTAGACATCATAGTGTTTATTTTGCTGTTTTTGAAAATGAACTGTCTTTTAAATGCAATAAAAGCATCACTTTTGCATATTTTTGTGACTAATGTTAATATTCGTCGCGATTAAAAACTTTAGAGCTCAAATTATTGGAGGGCGTATTGGAGTTCTTCTCATTTGAGGAGCGTTTCAAATTAACGTTAAATTTGTATTTATGGATAAAGCTTCATTTAAAAAATATAGTATCGAGACAACAGATTATCAGGTAGGG
This sequence comes from Allocatenococcus thiocycli, assembly GCF_921292965.1. Lineage (NCBI taxonomy): Bacteria > Pseudomonadati > Pseudomonadota > Gammaproteobacteria > Vibrionales > Vibrionaceae > Allocatenococcus > Allocatenococcus thiocycli. Next base: position 23,104 of record NZ_CAKLCK010000050.1, on the reverse strand, counting down.
CAGGATAACGTACAAAAGTGGGGATTTGACGTTCACAACCCTGTTTTCGGAATCAGTGCCGGTCTTATTGTTTTATGTCTTATTTCATTGCTTTTAGTTGACCCTAATACCGCTCGAGATGCTTTGAACGGTGTTAAAAACGGAATCATTGAGCAATTTGATGCGTTTTTCATGTGGTCAGCGAACTTCTTCGTATTATTCGCCGTTGTTTTACTGTTATCGCCGCTGGGAAAAATTCGCTTAGGTGGCAAAGACGCAACACCTGATCATTCAAGAGTATCTTGGTTATCCATGCTATTTGCTGCAGGTATGGGTATTGGTCTTCTGTTCTGGAGTGTTGCAGAGCCAACCGCGTACTTCACTGATTGGTGGGGAATGCCATTAAATGCGGAACCATACTCTGAAGAAGCAAAATCGTTAGCAATGGCTGCGACCATGTTTCACTGGGGTGTTCATGGTTGGGGTATCTACGCCCTTGTTGCACTAGCTCTTGCCTTCTTTGCATTTAACAAGGGCTTACCACTGTCACTACGCTCTGCTTTTTACCCAATTTTTGGTGACCGTGCATGGGGTTGGTTAGGTCACGTCATCGACATTCTGGCGGTACTTTCGACGCTGTTTGGTTTGGCGACTTCATTGGGTTTGGGTGCCCAGCAAGCGACAAGTGGTATCAACCATGTATTTGGTCTTGATGGTGGTATCGGCACTCAAATGACCGTGATCGCCTTTGTGACCTTCATTGCGGTACTTTCGGTCGTTCGTGGCATCGATGGTGGTGTTAAGGTGCTTAGTAATGTCAACATGGTGGTCGCTTTTGCATTGCTTATTTTCATTACCTTCATCAGCTTCGACACCGCCTTTACGTCAATTTTTGATACAACCAAAGCGTATATCGAGTACATCATTCCGCTGAGTAACCCTCACGGTCGAGAAGATGAAACTTGGATGCAAGGTTGGACTGTATTCTACTGGGCGTGGTGGGTTTCTTGGTCGCCATTTGTCGGTATGTTTATCGCGCGAGTATCGAAAGGTCGTACAGTACGAGAATTCATCTGTGCAGTTATTATCATTCCAACAGTGGTTACACTTATCTGGATGGCTATTTTTGGTGGCATTGCACTTGATCAGGTCGTGAACAAAGTGGGTGAGCTGGGGACAAACGGCCTAACGGACATTTCTCTGACTCTGTTCCATGTGTATGACCAACTGCCATACAGCTCGGTAATTTCGATTCTTTCTATCGGCCTGATTTTGGTGTTCTTTGTAACGTCGTCGGATTCCGGTTCTTTGGTAATCGATAGCATTACAGCTGGCGGTAAAATTGATGCACCAGTACCTCAGCGAATTTTCTGGGCATGTATTGAAGGGGCAATCGCGGCGGTTATGCTTTGGATAGGCGGTAAAGAAGCCTTGCAGGCACTACAGTCTGGCGTTGTCGCAACAGGCTTGCCGTTTACATTAGTTTTGCTGGTTATGTGTGTCAGCTTGGTTAAGGGTTTAAGAACCGAGCTACCTGCATACAAATAGTCTATCTGAAACACACGATTTCAATGCCGAGCTTTTTAAGCTCGGCATTTTTATTTGTTCTTTCCTTTTTAATAAATTCATTTAGAGTTTGTGCGTCGCCAACTTCAAAATTGTTAAATCATGTCTATCAATAAGCTCATTCTAATTCGTGGTCTTCCGGGTTCTGGAAAAACAACGCTGGCTAAACAGCTGGTACCAATGCTCGATGCTAAACATTTTGAAGCGGACATGTACTTTGAAAAAGAAAGTGGGGAGTACCACTTCAATCCACAGCAACTTCCTCAAGCTCATGAGTGGTGTTTCCGTCAAGCTCGAAGATGGTTAAACCAAGGTAAAACCGTCATAGTGAGCAATACTTTTGTTCGCCTTTGGGAAATGAAGCGGTATCTGGATTACTGTAAAAAGAAGGGTATCGAGGTCGAGATAAAAGTGTGTGATGGTGAATATCAGAGCATTCACAATGTCCCAACGGCAACGATCGAGAAGATGCGACACCAGTGGCAGGATTAAGCACAAGCAACAGTCAAACCTTGTCTAAAGATCAGTCTTAAAGTTGCAGAGTCTTACTGACAATCATTGTTGTGAGTCGAAGAATAATTACTGACAAATAGGTTATCGAAGAAAGTTGCGCTTCAATATGGGAGATTTTTTGAACAAGGTTCCTCCCTATGCCCATAAAAATGACATTGATCGCACTCGCCATTATGGCATCCACGCACGTTCAAGCCCATCCAACTGTCGCGCCTTTAGTCTCGCTAGCAGAAACCTATCAAGATGGGATTGATGTATCGCAATACTGGTACAGTGAAAAACTGGATGGTATTCGTGCTTACTGGACGGGAAAACACCTTGTAACACGTAATGGAAACCGGATACACGCTCCTAAGTGGTTTACAGCACCATTGCCAGATTACCCTCTGGATGGTGAACTCTGGGCCGGGCGAGGTAATTTTCATTTGGTCCAGCAAACGGTTCTGGACAAAACACCAGTCGACAGCGCGTGGAAGAAAGTAGATTTTATGTTGTTTGATATGCCTTACTCTGCGGGTGATTATCGGAAGCGCTATTACAATATCCAAAACTTGGTGTATGAGCTGGACGAGCCACACATTAAGTACGTCGAGCACATGACTATTCAAGATGAAGAGCACTTATTTAGCCAATTAGACAAAATCGCGTTAGCTGATGGTGAAGGTGTCATGTTACGCAAGGTGTCTAGTCGTTACCAAGCGGGCCGGGGCAGTGATTTACTTAAGTTAAAACGTTTTGCCGATACAGAAGCACAAGTGATCGGACATAAGCCTGGTACTGGTCGATTGCTGGGAATGATGGGCGCGATTCTGGTTCGTATGCCTGATGGTACAGAGTTTTATATTGGTAGTGGATTTACAGACGAGTTGCGCCGGAACCCACCACAATTAGGCTCGATTATCACATTTAGGTACAACGGGTTTACTCAAAACGGAAAACCTAAGTTTGCCCGATTTTTGCGCGAGCGTTCTAAAGAGTAGCCTCGCTCGATTCTTACTTATCGGCGTTTCCCACTGTCACACCACAACGCTTAAAAATACCCTGCCAGAACTGTATGTGCTCCAGGGTTCTTTTTCTGAACGTGTTGTGAGCATCCATCAGTCCGTATGACTCGCCATGAAGGTCTATTCTTTTTTCGATTAAGTTAACGCCATTGTCCAAGCGTTGGTATGTACTGTCCAAATAGGCCAGATATGGTTGTACTTCTTTCACGTAAATAGATTGAAAAACGTTATTTAAGTAACGAAACGTTGTGATATCTCGATTCTGGCCGCAAATAATCTTACTTTGGTTTGCGTCGAGCAATTGGGTGGTTTCATTTAGCCAATGGGTAGCGTTTACGAGAGAGTAGTAAAGTCGACCCATAAGGCGAGACTTCTCCAGCACTTCCTGGTATTGCACGATATGAATATCCGGTAATCGAGAGATAGTCTTGTTAGGCGTTTCATACATATTACCTAAGAGGTTAAAAGCTTCGCTCACCATCGCAATTTGGTTTTTGTTATCGACAGATAGCCAATCAGAGGCTGTGAGTTGTTTTTGCATCGTCTCACTGGCAAACAACAGGTTATCAAGGTGAGTATGCAGGTGACTCCATTTCTGACCGTACAATAGAGTTAGGGTCTGTCGTTCATCATCGCTAATTGGAAAGTCATTCAGGCATGAATTCAAAGTCCTGAGTAACGATGTCTGATAGTCTAAATCGTGAAAGGCATCCTGTACTTTACCTAGTTGTGAGTTTTTGTCTGCCAAAAGATTAAACAAGCCACACTGACGAAGTTGGTAGCTTTCCAACAGTCCGAGTGTCAGTCTGGGTAATGGCTGAAAAAGCTCTCGTCGAGGAGGAATGGTGATGGTGGGCAGGGAAGTTATCTCAACGCTTGAAACGTCCAATACATTCGCCAAGCGCTGATGGTATTTATCCAGCAGCGCTTGTTCAGGGTTGAAAAAGTCGGTACAACCTGAAAGCAATGTTATTGAGAACAATAGGGTTAGACGCACACTGTTCCTTTCTGATCACTGAGTTGGCTTGGTATAAAAGTATACCTGACTAAGGTTCAGTTCGATCAAAAAAGCCAGCGATTGCTGGCCTTTACAGGAGATTATTGTACCGAAAAGTTCAATTGAACCTCTGGCTTTTGGTGGTGCATCCAACGTAACCTGACGCCAAGCAACAGAGCGGCAGACGACAGGCCAACAATAAAGCCGATCCAGAAACCTTGCGCGCCCATTGGCTCAACGATCCAGTTGGTACGGCCAAGGATGTAACCCATTGGTAAACCGCAAATCCAATAAGCAACGAAAGTTCGATTAAAGATAGCGCGCATGTCTTTATACCCACGCAATGCACCTGCGGCGATCACTTGTACGGCATCGGTAAACTGATATATTGCAGCAAGTAACAATAGTTCCATCGCCAGTTTGATAACTTCTTGGTTGCTGGTATATAACTCCGCGACAAATTCACGGAATACTACCGTTAGAAATGCCGTCACAACAGTCATCGCAGTACCAACCATGATACCAACACGCGATGCCACTCGGGCGCCTGCTACACTTTCTTCTCCAAGTTTATGCCCGACTCGAATACTAACAGCGGCACCAATACTCATTGGCAGCATGAACACAAGAGTCGAAAAGTTAATCGCGACCTGGTGAGCTGCAACAATAATCGGACCAAGAGGGGACACCAGAAGTGCAACGACAGCAAACAGCGTTACCTCAAAAAATAGCGCAGCAGCAACAGGAAAACCGAGCTTAAACAGACGAATTTGTGCTTTCAGTTGTGGTGGGTGGAATTCAGCAAAGATATTGATGTTCTTCAGTCGTTCCGACGTAACCACATAAAATAAGAGCAGCGCAAACATAATCCAGTACACGATAGTTGTTGCGACGCCACAACCAACGCCACCAAGCTCTGGCGCACCAAACTTGCCGTAAACGAAAATCCAGTTCAATGGAATGTTGAGCAATAAACCAATAAAGCCGATCACCATTGCTGGTTTAGTGAGTGACATCCCATCGGTAAAACTTCTCAAAGCCTGAAACAGGAGGAAAGCCGGCACCGCTAAAATGACAGCGTGAATGTAGCCTATGGTTTTTTCAGCCATCAGCGCTTCTATATCCATAAACCCAAGAATAAACTGAGTTTGTAAGAGCACCACAATAATAGGGATGCTAACGAATAGCGCCATGGCGATGCCTTGCTGAATCTCGAAAGGTATTTTTACCCGACGACCAGAGCCGTTAAGTTGTGCAACAACAGGTACCAACGCCATTAACAAGCCAATGCCAAATAAAATCGATGGAAGCCAAATACTTGAAGCAACAGACACAGCTGCCATGTCAGTAGCACTTACGCCACCTGCCATTACCGTGTCCACAAACCCCATGCCTGTCTGAGCGACGGAAGCTATCAATACAGGGGTAGCCAATTTTATAAGACTCGACGCTTCTTCTTTATAGTGCTGCACGAAATACTCCAGGGCGCAAAGAGAGATTGAAATTGAAAGAATGAGAGAGCTCGAGAACAAAAGATGTGATGGACTGACCTAGTGGTTGATCTTAACCATGATAAGGTGGAAAAATGTCTCAGAGAGCCTCCGCGCAAATGATAAACAATTGTATCTTTATATGCCATACCTTTAACTGCATATTAACTTGAAAACAGTTTATAGTAGTCCGACAGAAGAAAGGTAAACGCGTAGAAATAAACATCTCTCGAGCGTTGTTTTAGTAGAGATCAGATAAGTAGGTATAAACAATGTTTACTGGAATAGTACAGGGCACGGCAAAAGTCGTGAAGATCGAAAAGAAAGAGCGTTTTCAAACTCATGTGATCGAGTTAGATGGCTCCCTTCTTGACGGGTTAGAGATTGGGGCTTCCGTCGCACATAATGGTTGCTGTCTGACCGTCACTCAAATCGACGGGAAGTACATTAGTTTTGATTTGATGCAGGCGACACTAGCATTAACCAATCTGGGTTTTCTCAGTGAGGGCGATAACGTCAATATAGAACGAGCGGCTAAATTTGGTGATGAAATTGGTGGTCACAATATGTCTGGTCATATTAGTTTGATGGCCACCATTGTTGACGTCATTGACACGCCAAATAACCGAACCATCTGGTTCGAGTTGCCTCAAGATTCAATGAAATACGTATTGGCCAAAGGGTATATTGGTATCGATGGTTGTTCGTTAACAATTGGCGAGGTAGAAGACAATCGTTTCTCTGTACATCTGATTCCTGAGACGTTGCAGAGAACTCTGTTTGGCGGTAGGAAAGTGACTGAACGTGTCAATATCGAGTTCGATCCACAAACTCAGGCTATTGTCGACACGGTCGAGCGTGTGCTGGCAGCGAAACAAATTTAAATATCAGAGATATTTGCCGTGATCTAAAAAAGGAGCGTTATTGCTCCTTTTTACGTTTTAGTTTATTCGTAGTTATCGTCAATAAACAGCTCTACTTTGTCGTTCAGTTCATCCACATGCATGTTGAGATGAATTGCATGACAACAGGCAGGGCAGTCATCATAAAACTCTTGGTCACCATTACTGGCGTCTAAAGTGATTCCTATTGAGTGCCCACAATGCGGACACTTTACGTGTCTTTCAGTATAGTTTTTCATACAACAACGCCTCGTATTGCAGGGCTTTTAAAACAATTTATTGTGGAAGCTCAGCCCTATCACTTACTTTGCCCCAACATCGAGAGATACTTAAATATTAAGTGTAGTTGTTGCTATTTGAATCGAAATAAGTACAAAACTTGACCCCAAACTCAACACTGAATCTGGGGTCAATTTTCAGAGTGATATCACTCGTAAATTTACATTATGCAACGTTTTAAGTATTTCAAATTAGACAGAAATAATTTTGTTAATTGTTAGCTGAGCTTGCTCTAAATAATGCCCGCCAAACAGGTTGCAATGGTTAAGAACATGGTAGAGATTATAAATCTCTTTACGTTCCTGGTATCCAGGCAACAATGGCATAACTGATTCATATCCTTGATAAAATTCAGGCCTGAACCCACCAAAAAGCTCAGTCATCGCAATGTCGCACTCTCTGTCGCCCCAGTAGCATGCAGGGTCATAGCAAATAGGTCCGACAGGTGTCACTGCAGCATTACCATTCCATAAGTCACCATGCAGTAACGATGGCTCAGGTGTGTGATTAGACAAAAGCTGTTTCACGACGTTAACAAAGTCCTCAATATCGACCAAAGTTACGCCTTTTTCTTTCAGTAATTGTAATTGCCATCCTAAGCGCTGCTCTGCAAAGAACATGCACCACTTCTTGTGCCACTGGTTAGGTTGTAGGGTTGAGCCCAAATAGTTGTCGGTATCAAATCCAAACTCTTTTTGTTCTCCCCATTGGTGTAATTGAGCAAGCTGTTGGCCAAACAAGAAGCTGTTTTGCGCATCTTCTAACGGTTTAGTTGGGAGGTAGTTAAGAATTAAGAAAGAGTTATTTTTTGTTTTGCCGACCAGTACGACCTCTGGAACAAATACGGTTGAAGTTTCACGTAACAGATGCAGGCTTTCAGCCTCTACTTGGAACTTAGACAAAAAATCACGATCGTTTATTTTAACGAAATAGCGTTGCTCGCCATCATTGATCATATAGCTTTCATTGATATCTCCACCAGAAAGGCGAACTTTTTCGTTGATTTGATATTCAAATAACAGCGTATCAGAAAGCTGTTGCGATATTGCTTGCCACATACAAAACCTCGCGAATCTGTTTGACCACCAATAGTTTAGGATAAACGACGAGAAATTGGCGCGTTGCTGCGCATACTTGAACAATAAATTTATGAATCTGCTGACGAAATTTGCATAAGTGTGAATCATATCGCTCATAAGTTTATGATTTATCGTCCTAGCAGATGGTTATATACCCACACAACATGTATTATAATTTTTTTGACTTTGGTTCCATTGATAGCATGAAAGTACTGATATGTGATGACTCAGCAATCGCAAGAAAACTGATTATAAGAACAATCGTGCAAAGTTCATCAATGCAGCTGATCGAAGCCCAAGATGGGTATGAAGCACTGAAGATTCTGGCGGAACAAAATATTGACATTATGTTCCTCGATCTCACGATGCCGATTATGGACGGTTTCGAAGTTCTAAAATCCTTACCAGTAAGCCGCTACAACACCCAGATAGTGATCATCTCTGGCGATGTCCAACAAGAAGCCCAACAGCGCTGCATCGAATTAGGTGCAAAAGCATTTATTGCAAAACCATTGTCTGAAGAGCAAGTGGCCCCGCTGTATGAGCAACTGGGAATGCAATACGCATTTAAGCCTACCGTAGAGCTCAGTCCTAAACAGCAAGTATTCGATGATCTTTCCTCGCTTGCGAAGTTTCGAGAAGTCGCGAATGTTGCCCTAGGAAAAGGGGCCGCCATCATGGCCGATCATTTACGCGAGTTTATTCAGTTGCCTGTACCTCACGTTGGGCCACTAACATATGGAGAGCTCCATATGACGCTGGTTGATGTCATTCGTCGTGACGGTTCGATTGCGGTCGCACAACGGTTTGTTGGTGGTGGTATTCATGGTGAAGCATTAGTTTGCCTCAGAGGTAAACACATCGACCAGATAGGAGAGCGGCTAGGCTTTCAACTGGAGTTCACCAGCTATAACGAGATCATTCTTAATATCTCTAACTTGTTAGTGTCTTCGTTCTTAACGTCGTTAGGTTGCCAGTTAGATAAGCAGTTCTCGCTTCGCCAGCCGAGTATCATAGAAACTTTACCGACTTATAGTGAGCAGCAAGGTCAAAAAGGGGAGCTTTTTACGATTGAATATACATACATGGCGGAATCACTGGACTTTGAATGTGAAGTGCTCTTTCTGATAGACAAACCATCTGTAGAAATCATTTATGAAATCATGGAGTTAATCTGATGTCCGAAATCACACTGGACATGGCTGACTTTCACTGGGTCACCCAAATCTTAGACACAATGGACTCTGGCCTTATTGTGCTGGATCGCCAGTATAAGGTCTGCGTGTGGAATAGCTTTATGCAATCCTACAGCGGTGTATTGTCGCAAGAAATTCTCGGTGAGAGTTTATTCGACCACTTTGAAGACCTGCCTAGAGCTTGGCTCGAGACAAAATTAAATACATCAGCGGACTTGGAAACACGTTCATTTTCTAGCTGGGAAAATCGTCCATACCTTTTTAAGTTTACTAACTTTTCTCCGGTATCGAACAGCAGCACCTTTATGTATCAGGATATCGTGATCACGCCGCTGCGCTCTCTTTCCGGAGAGATAAGCCATATCGCCATCCAAATAAACGATGTGTCTGAAACGGCGCGAAGCCGTATTTATCTTAAAGAAACCAATCAACACCTTTCAGAAATCAGTCGTAAAGACGGTCTTACCGGTTTGTTTAATCGCGCTTATTGGGAACAATCACTCAAAGAAGAATTTACCCAAATAAAAATCGTTGATGGGTCCTGTTCTCTGGTTATTTTCGATATTGACCACTTTAAACAAGTTAATGATAACTATGGTCACCCTGTTGGGGATGAAGTGATTCGTCGAACGTCAGCTCTGTTAAGAAAAACAGCCCGAAGCAGCGACATTTGTGGTCGTTTTGGCGGGGAAGAGTTCACAGTGTTGTTAAAAAATACCAATCAGGAACAGGCCAGTTATTTTGCAGAGCGGCTACGTAAACGCGTAGAACAAGAGACCGTGAAAGTTGAAGATTCTCTGATTAACTATACCGTCAGTATTGGCGTATGCGAATATAAGCCGCACTTTGAAAGCCATATACAATGGTTAAAAAGTGCAGACTCCGCTTTGTATCGTGCAAAAGAAAGCGGACGAAACCAAAGTTGTGTCTTTGGTGACGACTAAATCGAGACGAGTTTCTATGTTGTTGGTTACTAGCTGTCCATTTGGCTCGTAAATACGCATTTCTATGACATAAGTTAGTGAAATTTCTTAGTAATGTCTTACTATTGATACAATTTTGCACCCAGCATTCTAGTCTTGACGTTAATGGAGAAATACAGTGGTTGTTGAAACGGATGGTTACCTTGCTCTTATCGAACACTTGTCGCTAAACCTTGATATCTTTACCACCGAGCGTGGTGATACAGGTTCAGAAAGTATCGAAGATGTGGTTACCGATATGGTGGCATCAAATATCATGATGATTTTTGAGCAAAACCCTGAACTTCATTCCAGTGTGCGTTTTAAGTTGTTAAAAGAAGCGGATGCCGTAGTAGAAGACTTGGGTGAAGTCCTCGCTGGAGTCTGGGGTAAGAAGGCGACCAATGAACAGATTACTTTTCTGGAAGAGTACGTCGCATTGGTGAAAAATCTCTTTGATAACGCAGTGGCGATTTACGACTAGAGGCTTATGTTGTTTGAATCGTGAATTCTTATCGTTCAAAACGCTCGTGGCGTTACAATGTCACCCTTCTGATTTGCCAAAATTTTGATGCCCAATAGGGGTTGTCAATCCGAGAAATAATGACGCCTTTCGATGTGGACGCGTGCATAAACTGCTTGTTACCCAAATAGATACCAACATGATATGTTGTTCTTCTGGTCTTAAAAAAGACAAGGTCCCCTTGTTTGGCTTCATTCCATCCTAATTCTACGCCTTGTTTAGATTGCTGCCTTGTCGTCCTTGGTAAAGCAAGTTGATACGCTTCCACAAAGGCCTTTTGCACAAAGGCAGAACAATCAATACCTGACTTTTGTGTCCCACCCAAGCGGTACGGAGTGCCGTGCCACTCTTTATAAAACTGCAGTAACTCCGGTTTGCTAGCCAAAGTTTTCGCAGGGGGAACTGTCACAGCCACGGCGTGCTCTGCTGGCTCAGGACCCGACGAACAAGCTGTCATAAGTGTGCTGATTATCAAAGAGAAATAAATACGACGCAAATCATCCACCTACCATTCAAGTGATTAATACATGAAATATTATTGTCATAATCAATCCATACTATTGAACGCTTATCACGGTTTTATCAACTTTATGTGATGGACACGCAGTAAAACCGTTCAAACCTAAGAAAGAATAAAAATTGATTATGGCAACGCGCAAACGCTCACGCTTTTCACTCTCACTGATTCAGACGATCAGTGCAACATTTTTAACTATCATTGCACTTGTTATAGCCCTTTCTGCTTCAAGTTTCAAAGGAATGGGACAGATCGGAGAACAATTTGAAGATCTGTCTCAAAAAGCATTACCTATGGCAATGGCCAACGCCAAGTTAACCAGAAATGTTCTCGAGATCGTTAAATTGCTAAACCATGGAATGCAAGTTACCGAACCTAAAGAACTCCCTATAATTGAATCACAAATAGAAGCGTTAGCTATTCAATCTAAGGGCTTAACGGAAAAAACCTCTGGCGTTGCGGTTTCGCTTTCAAATGAATTAAAAACCAAAGTCGAAAACTTGCACAACATCACTCAAGCGATATTGCTAAAGCAGAAGGCCGTGATCCAGATTCAAACGGACATAAATTCTGCGGTTGGAGGGTTTCGCTACGGTCTAAGCTCTATCGGCCCGGAAATGAACCGCATCAGCTCTTTTTTGAGTGCAGACAATCCTCAATCAAGTGACGCTGCCAATCGGTTTATTGCTTCAGCAAGTTCGATGGAAAGCACCTTTTTAATGATGCTGACGCATACTGACCTCGTAAAAGCGGAAAAAGAATACCGTGAAATGCGAAACCGAATCGCAGGGATTAACCTCGCATACTCCGATTTCCAAGCACTGCACCCTGAAGTCAGTGACTATGCCAGTCTAAACGCGCCTTATGAAATGGTAAAAGCAGGCTTTACTGACAAAGGTATTCTGCATTTGATTCTTGCTAAACTGGAACAAAGCGAACAACAAAGGGCGGAATTTAAACAAGCCTCCCAGCTCGCTGACGAGACGATGCTGTTACTTGATCAGGTTTCACTCGCAGCTTCTGATTTGATTAATGAGAGAGAAAACGTAGTAAATACGACGATAGAAACCGTTAGCTTAATGGTCATTATCGCCGCAGTGGTCATCTCAATCATTATTTTCGCAACTTTGGTTGGTTTGAGAAGCTGGACGAATCGAGGACTACAATCGGTCCTTAGCCGATTATCTGCACTGACTGAACACGATTTCCGGGAGAAAGCCGATGAGGTGGGACCTGAAGAACTGAAAGAGGTGGCGCGTAAATTGAATTTGGTCATTGATTCCACCTATGACTCCATCTCTACGGTGACTCGAAATTGTGAGACGCTTTATCAAACGGCTGAAATCAGCCATACCGCCGCAGAGCAGACTAACGAAGGACTCAGTAAACAAAATGAAGCCTTGGTGAGTATGGTCACGACCATTACACAGTTGGAAGCCTCGATACGAGAAATAGCCACGGTGACGAACGCTTCAGCCGAAGATGCTCTTGTGGCGACAACGCAAACTGAAAAAGGGGTTGAAGTTGTTGAACTAAATCGCGCTAGACTGGAGTCGCTAGAGACGTCATTTACTATGAATGAACAGTCCATACTGGAGCTCGATGAGCGCGTGAAACAGATTCGTGAGATGGTCGATATGATCAGCGGTATTGCTGATAACACTAACTTGTTGGCTTTGAATGCAGCGATTGAAGCGGCGCGTGCAGGTGAGCAAGGGCGCGGTTTTGCGGTGGTAGCAGATGAAGTGCGTAAACTCGCAAGCGATACATCTCAACAAACCACCAATATTCGGGCAATGATGAATGAGTTGACGACAGCCGCAGAGCGTTCTCGACAAGCCGTGAGCGATTCCCGGCAAGAAATGACGCATGCACTAGAATCGAGTCATGAAGTTAAATTGGTATTTTCCGACATCAATCATGCCGTTAAGCTTATTCAAGAACGTGTTGAACAGATCTCTGTCGCGACAGAAGAGCAGGAGCGCGCAACCGCTGATGTGTCACAAGCAATAGCACAAATATCGGAACAAGGCGAGCAAACAAAGCTGCGACTAGAATCTATGGTCGAAAGCTCGGAACAAGTGGCAGAAATTGCTGGCCATCAACAAGCTATGCTTCATAAGTATGACTTGTAAATCATAAGTAAACCGACGACAAGCCAAGGCCGGATCTATCGACGTCCTTGGCCTTTTTGTTCCCGTTTCGTATCCCAAGCATACTTACAAAGTCTTCCATACCAAAGTTATTTGGAGATACATGCGCTCGCAGCGTGCGAATTTGATAACATGTAACTATCCTTGCAGTAGCAGCATGTTCGTAACCGAATACATTTCCAATTACTTGGTCATGCATTAGGGCATGGTCGGTCCCAAAAATTGCCACAAAATTATAAATTGTTCGATTAGTTCTATATGCTCTTCGCTATTCACTAAAATAAGGAAACGATGATGGATAAATTCGTAGTGTTTCTCTTATGCCTTTTTTTGACGATTGGCGGTGCTGTACACATTTACGACAACATTGCCGATGGTTTATTACCTTATGATTTTGCACCGCGTTGGTTAAATATCTACTGGAGTATATTGGGCATTTTCGACCTGCTGGCGGTTTACCTTTTGATTCGATACCGCAGGGCTGGTCTGGTATTGATGTTGGTAATCTTGTTCACCAATGTGATTTTTAACTCTCACGCACATTACTCGTTGGAAATATTAGATAACAACACCGCTTTACAGATGAAGACGCTATTTTTAGGTTTTGCTATGGGCGTATCTATATGGCTTTGGAACGCTCGTAAGAATCGACAGTCGCGCCAGATTTTCCGGTAATATCGTCATAATCAGTTTGTAAGGGAATGACCAAGAAAAACCAGTGTCATTCCAAATCAATGTTATTTTTTGTCTTAACACGATAGCGGAATGGTTGGGTAAGAAGCTTATCCAGCCTCTGCTCTTGTTTATCTCTGATGTCAGGTAAACCAATGACAACATGCTCATGCCCAAGCTCTGGTTGAGCGCGGTACGTCGAAAACATTCGATCCCACACTGACAAAAAGAACCCAAAGTTAGAATGCGTTTCTCTCGGAATGACGGAGTGATGGACTCGATGCATATCCGGAGTAACAATCGCTTTCCGCAGCCATGCATCTACAGGTAACGCAAGCTTCGCATTACTGTGATTGAACATAGCACTCGCGTTGAGAATAATTTCAAACATGACAATGGCGATTGGAGAGACACCGAGCATGAATACGGCAGCAATTTTAATCACCATGGAAATCAAAATCTCAATTGGGTGGAAGCGGGCGCCCGTCGTCACATCAATATCCAAATCAGCATGGTGCATCCGATGAAGTTTCCACAATACAGGGACACGGTGGAAGATAACGTGCTGCACATAAATAATAAAATCGAGCAGGATGATAGAGATCAGAACGTTTAACCAATCAGGAAACGACATTAATTGGAATAAACCCCACTGATGCTCGCTAGCAATAACGGCTGCCTGGAATGCCGCGATAGGCATGACTAACGCGATAACAACACTGTTGAGCGCGACGAGTGAGAGGTTGTTTACCCAACGAAAAGCGCGAGACACCGTTAATACTTTTCTGGGTAATACGTTTTCCCATAACGTGCAAAGCAGCAACACACCGACAAAGCAACCGAGCCTTATCCAAGAGGGGTCGTTAAATGCTGTTTCTGTCACAGAAGTTCCTCTCAATTATCTATTCTGTCTGAACAGACCAAATTCAGTGCCAATTTCTTTCGGTATCTATACCTTACCTTGAGGCTAAGCGGTTATGCCAGTAGAATCGCGCTCTACTTTTTATTTGGCATTGCTACTCATGAGAATTCACGCTTTTCACCGTTTATATCAGCACCGTCAGTCTATCTCGACAAAGACTTTTAACGCGCGAGGCTGCAAAGTTATTCGCTGCCAATATTGTCAGGTCTCACAAGAGCACTGCCTGTGTGAACTACAGCCAAATATCAAATCCAATCTCGCTTGTATGTTGATTGTATCGGAAAACGAAGTGTTTAAGCCGAGCAATACGGGTCGCCTGATTGCCGATACCATTGAGGAAACCTACGTATACCAATGGAAACGAACGGAACCTTCCAATGAGATGCTCGCGCTATTAAAAAGTGATGACTATCAGCCGGTGATCATATTCCCGGAGGATTATGTCGATGACACTTCACGATTAATGGACAGCCTGAGCCCTGAGCTCTTAAGAACACCTGAAAGCAGCAACAAGAAATGGCTGTTGATTTTTATTGATGGCAGCTGGCGCGAAGCGAGAAAGATTTTCCGCCGTTCTGACTATTTACAATCGTTACCGGTATTATCGATACAACCAGAAACACTCTCTGAATACATCATGCGACGTTCTGAGAACGAGCAGCATCTCTCTACGGCTGAAGTTGCCACTTTAGTGCTTAAACAGGCAGGTGAGCACCAAGCTTCAGAGTGTCTCCAATTGTGGTTCGAAGCTTTTAGAGAAACCTACATGTTGACCAAAACACGAGTCAAAACGGATCCCAACCGTCCGCATCTACATCGTTTCAAAGCGTGGGCAAAAACTGAGAACTGACTCTAAGGAATGAGTTTTTGTTGATCGCTTGTTGTTCAACTGGCTTGAGTGAGAGGATAAATCTGGATTTGGTCACGGTTTGTAGGCGTATAGATATGGATAATGCTTGAAGTTTATCTTTTTGACTCCACTAAATTTTTGGGAGTCCTGTTAGCACTTTTTAGGAGAGAATTGCATGTATTATGGCTTTGATGTCGGTGGCACAAAGATTGAGTTTGGTGCATTTAACGAAAAGCTTGAGCGTGTAGCAACTGAGCGTGTACCAACACCAACTGATAACTATGAACTATTGGTTGACACTATCGCTGATCTTATTAGTAAGTACGACGCTGAGTTTGGCTGCGAAGGTACCATTGGCCTGGGTCTTCCGGGAATGGAAGATGCTGATGATGCAACCGTATTGACAGTAAATGTACCCGCTGCGAAAGGCAAACCACTACGTGCAGATCTAGAAGCGAAAATCGGTCGCTCTGTGAAGATCGAAAACGACGCAAACTGTTTCGCACTTTCAGAAGCTTGGGATGAAGATCTACAAGGTGAGCCATCTGTATTGGGTTTAATCTTGGGTACCGGTTTTGGTGGCGGCTTTATTTACGAAGGTAAAGTTTTCTCAGGTCGTAACCACGTAGCGGGAGAGGTTGGCCATATGCGTCTTCCTATCGATGCATGGTTCCACTTGGGTGACAATGCGCCATTACTTGGTTGTGGATGTGGCAAGAAAGGTTGTCTTGATAGCTACCTATCCGGTCGCGGTTTTGAGCTGATTTATGCGCATTACTTCGGCGAGCAGAAAAAAGCGATCGATATCATTGAAGCGTATGGCGAAGGTGACGCTTCAGCAGTTGAACACGTTGAGCGCTTTATGGAACTTCTGGCGATTTGTTTGGGCAACATCTTTACCGCAACAGATCCAAATGTTGTCGTACTGGGCGGTGGTCTTTCTAACTTCGACCTTATTTACGAAGAGATGCCAAAGCGTATTCCAAAACACCTGCTTTCTGTAGCGAAATGTCCGAAGATCATCAAAGCAAAACACGGTGATTCAGGTGGCGTTCGCGGCGCAGCATTCTTAAACATCAAGTAAATAGTTAGCTTGGTTTAAAGTTTTTTAGAATTTAATAAAGCCCTGTTGCTCATTGAGTAACAGGGCTTTTTGTTTGCGTAGACTTTGTCAGGAAACCGTCTTTACCGAGCTTTACACTTCATTTACGTCACTTGAACTAGCCTCTGGTAAGATTTCTTTAAACCTTAGAGATTAATTAACGGGGATGACTATGTTTAACGTTTCAACATTTCGTAACGGTGCCATTGCGTTGGTACTGATGACTATGGTGGCCCCATCCTTTGCGAAGCAAGCGCCGGGACATGGTCATGACCATCAACCTCCGAGCAAAGTTGTTGTAGTAAAGCCAGACCATAGACCGAGCTATAAGGCTCCGTCACATCGTTCGTATCATCATAGCGGATTGCCTTCTACGGCCGCAATTTTAGCGATTGCGGGAATTACGTATGCGATTATCGATAACGCTTATTACAAGCAAAGTGGTGACCAGTATATTTATGTTGAGCAACCACCTGTATCCTCGTCTCAGCAAGTAAATTCCGTAAGCAGCAGTCTATCGGGTCAGGTAGTGAATACACTCCCAAGCGGTGTAGTGAGAGTAACGGTGGATGGTGCTACCTATTATGTCCGAGGCAATGACTGGTATGCGCCAATTGCAGGGACGAGTAAGTTTGTGGCTGTTGCGCCTCAGCTCTAAACTCGAAAAAATCCAAGCGGATACAAAAAAGCTCGCGTTAAATCGCGAGCTTTTGCTATTTGGTAAAAGCTATTTATTCTTTTTACCAACGCCCAAGTTTTCCTTTTGGGCCAGAGTGATTTTAGTAAAACCAAGTTTTTTAAAGTGGTTATCACGATAGTTTCGAACGGCTTTGGTATCAGAAATCGCTTCGATTTGCTGTTCCATTTTTAGGAACTCAGAAATATCAATACCTTCTGCTTCAGCAACGGCTTCATGAATATTGCGATGTTGCTGGTAAGAGAACGTCAGTTCTTTGTCTTCGTTCTTGTATGTGTAAAGAATGGTGCGAGCCATAATAATCTCTCGAATAGTGTGTTAATGCTTTCAGTGAAATTGAGCCATACCTACCGTAAGCAGTGATGGATATTTGGAGTACCAACCTCAAACTCCACTAAAAACGAAAGGCCAGCACAGCTGACCTTTATAAAATCGTTGCTAGTAACCTATTGGGGCTAGATTCTGCCTTGAAGAGGGATGATTGTCACGTTTTCTCCCACTTTAACTGTATCGATAGCAGGGGATATTTCGATTAGACAATTCGCTTCACTCATTGAACGCAAAATACCGGAGCCTTGCTTACCCGTCGTGCGAACGGTGAGGCGACCGGTTTCGTCTAGCTGATAGAATCCGCGGCTAAACTCAGTTCTGCCTTGGCGAGAGCGTAAGTTTTCCATTGCAACCGCGTTGACTTTTAATGGTTGCCAGCCTTGTTCTCCCTGCATTTTACGGATTGCTGGCTCGACGAAGTTGATGAACGATACCATTACGGCAACAGGGTTACCCGGTAAACCAAAAAACGGCTTACTGTTAATTTGGCCAAACGCAAGTGGGCGACCAGGGCGCATGTTGATACGCCAAAAGTCAATTTGTCCCAACTTTTCCAGAGCTAACTTAATGTAGTCCGCATCACCAACAGACACGCCACCAGATGTCATCATCATATCTGCTTGCTGGGATGCTTGCTCCAATGTTTCGATCATCTGTTGTTCATTGTCTTCCAGAATACCAAAATCCAAAATTTCACACCCGAGCTGTTCAAGCATACCCATAATGGTAAATCGGTTTGAGTCGAAGATTGAATTAGGCTTCTGCTCGGTGCCTGGCGCTTGCACTTCGTCACCCGTTGAGAAGATTGCGACTTTGAGTTTACGAAAGACACTTGCTTGTCCGAAACCAAGAGAGGCGATCATCCCCATTTCCGGAGAGGCTAGGCGAGTACCAGAGGTAAAGACGTTACTGCCAATTTCAAGATCTTCACCAGCTTGACGAACGTTCTGACCCGCTTTTATGCCTGAAGTATTAAACGTTACCTTGTCACCAGCTTGTGTAGCTTGTTCGCGCATCACCACCGTGTCACCATTAATCGGTGTTGGTGCTCCCGTCATGATTTTAACCGCTTGCCCCATCTGCAACGGTTTATCGTAAGCATGGCCAGCAAGGACTTCTGCCATTACTTGATAACTCTCTCGCTCAAGGTCGTCACTGCGAATAGCATAACCATCCATTGCCGAGTTTGTGTATTGAGGCACGTTAACCGGAGAAACGATGTCATCAGCCAATACTCGACCGTAACTACGCTGAACATCGCATAGTTCAATGTCAGTCAAGGAAGGCACTAAAGAGAGAATTTTCTCTCTGCCTTGCTCCACAGATAGGAAAGCAGGGGATAAGGTGTCACAGCACGCGACTTCTTTGTCTTTCGATTTCGGTTGTTTCGCTGCGTTGACATACTGAAGAACAAACTCCGCGATAGCATCCAAATCGTTGATGTTCATCTGCGGTAATTCGGAATCTAATTCACCACTATCGGAGGCAATCGCAATGATGTTTTCATCAGAAGGGTAAAGCCAAGGTTTGCCGACTTCTTCTCGGTGAAGTTCGATTTTTGGAAAGGCGATGTTTTTACAACCTTCAACCAGAACGACATCTAACTTGTCTTCATCAAAACGAGTCAACAGGTATTCGAACTCTGCCTCAGCATCCGGAGTTTCTGTCATCAAAGCAAAACGATTTCGGGATGCGATCAACATTTGTGAAGCGCCAGCCTTGCGTAAACGATAGCTGTCTTTACCTGGCTTATCGACGTCAAAGTTGTGGTGCGCGTGTTTCAACATGCCAATACGTAAACCAGCTTCGGTCAGTTTTGGTAACAGTGCTTCTAGCAACGTAGTTTTGCCAGTACCTGAGTATGCGGCAAAACCAAGAATAGGGATATTTAGCGTGTGTTTCATGATTCTAATTGTCCAAATTGCGCCAGTTCTTCCGGAGTGTTTAAGTTGACGAAACAGTTTGGTGAGTCACTGAAATCAACGTAGCTGGTGTGACACTCTTTATAAAGCAAAATGATTTTTCGATCGCCACGCTCTAAAAATGCCGTCAGTTTTGGCAGTACGCGCTTATGGTACATAGTGAAAACAGGTTGCTGGTGATCACCATCGTGCGCGACCAAAATGTCAGTGTCATCTTTGACCGCCTGACAAAAACGTTCGACTAAATCGGTATTAATTTGTGGGCTGTCACATGGAACAAATCCGACCCAATCCGTTTGCGCGTGCATTAATCCGGCATGAATACCACCCATCGGCCCCGGATAATCTTTGAATTGATCACTGAAGACGAAACCAAACTGACGGTAAGCGTCTTGGTTTCGATTGGCATTGATTAAAATGCTTGGTGTTTGTGGTGATAGACGTTCTATGACGTGTTTGATGAGTGGTTTCTGATTTAGCTCTATCAGGCCTTTATCTTTTCCACCCATGCGGCTGGCTTGACCGCCAGCTAAGATGACCCAACTAGTTTGTGTTGGTTGAAGCATATGCATTCTCTTGGGAGTTTTCTTTTGGTATGACATATAACAGTGGTGACTCTACCAAAGTCTTGTTTTTAATCCACCACTGTTTTTTACATAAATCGGTTAGCGCGTTGGTTTGATGGCTCGTGATAACAATACTAGAGCCACGATCTAAAAGATCTTTGGCCATCACGACTAATCGCTCGATCGATTCGGCGTCTAGTGAAGCACTTGGCTCATCCATCAATAAAATCGACGGCTTTAAGATCCATGCTCTCGCCATGGCAACACGCTGCTTTTCGCCACCTGACAATACAGAGATATGTTCATCGGCTAAGGTTTCCAAACCTACCATGCGTAGCGCGTTGATAACTTGCGCTCGCTTATCTTTTGCGTTGTCCTGCTGATATTTCACGCCATAAACAACGTTTTCGTAAACGCTGCCGTCAAATAGGTAAGGAGATTGATGGAGATAAATAACATCGACACGACCATTTCGGCGGGTCAGTTTTTTCAGCCAAGTATCTTTAGGTGCGGCTACAGTGCCGGTTGATGCTTTCAGAAGACCGGCTAGAATTTTCAGCAGTGTTGTTTTTCCGACGCCGTTATCGCCTTTAAGATAAATCGCATCGTTTGGTCCAATCGTTAGCTCGGGAATATGAAAGAGCACGCGCTCTTTAAAGCGCATGGAC
This sequence comes from Allocatenococcus thiocycli, assembly GCF_921292965.1. NCBI lineage: Bacteria > Pseudomonadati > Pseudomonadota > Gammaproteobacteria > Vibrionales > Vibrionaceae > Allocatenococcus > Allocatenococcus thiocycli. Next base: position 2,215 of record NZ_CAKLCK010000050.1, on the reverse strand, counting down.
AATTGTTCGGCGGTAATTTTTATAGTCATAGTACGCCTCTACAGAGAATAGAAAACGAGTCGATCATTAGCGTCATGTTCTAAGATAGCCTTTGCCTCTCATACTCGACAGGAAGAAGTTTAATGCTAATGCTAAGGATAGTAATACAATTCCTAATGCAACACCTTGCGCAAAAGCACCTTTACTACTTTCCATTGCGATCGCTGTTGGTATATTGCGTGTCACGCCCATAATGTTGCCACCAACCATCATCGAACAGCCGACTTCTGTAACGATTCGCGAAAAGCCTGCAATGACTGCTGCGAGTAACGGGAATCGCGTTTCCCAAATCATTGTCGATGCAACACGAGGAAGGGATACACCTAAGGTAAGCGATGTCTCTATCATACGGCGATCGCTCGATTGCAATGCACCGTGCATCATCGAGACTAACACCGGGAAACAGATCAGCATTTGACCGAATATCATCGCCTTCTGCGTAAACAGCATTTCCCACCCGCCCCAAGGGCCAGCTCTCGACAACAGCATGTAGAGCAAGAGGCCGATAACAACCGTTGGTACTGCTTGAAGCGTATTGATGATAGACAGCAAAAACCACTTACCACGAAAATCGGTGTAAGCGAGCACAAAAGACATCAAAATTGCCGGCAATACCACTAACGATATTGCCGTAATAGAAACGCTAAAGGAGACCGCAACGATCTCCCAAAGCTCTGCATCGAAATTCACCAGTAGCTGGAGCGCTTCTAGTGTTGTTTCAGCAAGATTCATAGTGCGTTATTTACTGTCCGCGTTCGCTACAAACAGCTGTTTTCCGTTAAGGCGGAAGCTGTTAATTAATTCCTGACCGTGTTGGTTAACCAACCAATCACTGAATACTTGCGCGCCTTTGTGATTAATCGTTGGGTAACGTTCAGGGTTAACTAAGATCACCTGATAAGGGTTAAATAGCATTTCATCACCCTGGAACAGAATTTCCAGATCCAGTTTGTTTTCATATGCCAGCCAAGTACCGCGGTCTGTCATCGTGTAGCCTTGCATCTCTGACGCCATGTTCAGAGTAGGGCCCATACCTTGGCCTACACTGCGGTAGCCACCAAAGTTTGGTTCAATTTTTGTTTGCGCCCAAAAGCCCATTTCTTTCTTGTGTGTACCTGAATCGTCACCACGAGAAATAAAGGTTGCGTCTTTGCTTGCGATTTCTTTAAACACATCAAGAACGCTTTCATCATCTTTGATTTCAGCTGGATCGGCTTTAGGACCAACAACCACAAAATCGTTGTACATTAGCTTACGCGGTTGAACACCGTATCCTTTCTCTACGAATAGGCCTTCTGCTTTAGGCGCGTGTGTCATTACCAAATCCACATCGCCATTTTCACCCATTTTGAGCGCTTTGCCGGTACCTGCAGCAATGATGTCGACTTTATAGCCCGTCTCTTTTTCGAATTCTGGTAGTAGGTAATCCAGCAGTCCTGAATGGTACGTGCTGGTCGTGGTTGCTAAGCGAATGTGTTCGCCATCTTGAGCGGAAAAAGCAGAGTAGCTTACGAGTGTGATTGACGTTGCAGCCAATGTCAGCGCAATTTTTTTCATTTTTATATGTTTCCTTTCCAATGATATTTCGGTTTCTGGCGCGTTTAAGGCGTTAGAAGTTCCTGAACGATCTTGATTGCTCAAATCACAAGCCTTCCTTGAGTGGCAGACTCTAAGGGCCCAACATATTGGCGACTTGGATACCCCTTATAGCAAACAAGATGCCAACAATATTCAACCTAAAATTGTTCTATTTATGCGCCATTTCATAGACTTGTTTGCATAAATTCTTTCATTGGTACAAAATGTCCCAATTATTGCGCAGGGTAAACCTGTAGCGTTGGTACACTCTGTCCCACCTGAAACCAACTGGGGTAAATATGTCCGCTCAATCCCATATTAGTACAAAGCAACAATTCAACGCCTTTTCTGTTCTGGTCGTTGATGACGAGCCAGGCATGCAAGCCATTCTGAAAAAAGCCTTGGGTAAACTCTTTTCCCAGGTTGATACGGCTGGCTGCATTGAAGAGGCAGAGCAACTAAGAAGCTCGCGCCATTATGATCTGATTTTACTCGACATTAATTTGCCCGGCCGCTCAGGAATTGAGTGGGAAGAAGCCTTTACCGACGATGAAAAAAGAGCGGATGTGATATTCATGACCGGTTATGCCGACCTTGA
>NZ_CAKLCK010000049.1:0-11573 GCF_921292965.1 Allocatenococcus thiocycli | reverse complement strand
ACCTACCATATTAGCGGCCATCACTAACCAGCCTAATGCACCGAAGAAACCGAAAATTTGAAGTAGTTTGTTTTTGGCTAACTTCAAAGCGAAGAAGCCCAGAGCAATGTACGCTAACACGCAAGTGATCTTGTTGGTTAACCAAGGCGCTGCGTCAGTAAATGGAATGAAGCCAGTGACGAAGATCAGAGCGATACCAGATACGAGTAGCGCAGTATCAACAATATGCGGGAACACTTTCAAAAAACGGTTGTTACGTTTTGGCGAGTTCATCATCATTAACACAAAGCGAATCGACAACAATGTCGCACTAAGTGCAATGGTCACGAGGTGAATATGTTTTAGAGCTACGTACATTTTTCTTCTCTTAGTTTAAATTTGCTGACTTTCTCGTTATTGTTCTGCGGCAAAACAACCAAGGGTCACCCGGTCATTGCCAGCGTAATCTTGTTCAGTAACGACTTGTTGATAGCCAAAGCTACCCATGATGTCCCTCACCGCTTGCCCCTGATCGTAGCCGTGCTCGAAAACAAGCCAACCACCCTCTTCAAGGTACTGACGAGCAGCATCAGAGATATGACGAATATCCGCCAACCCGCCTTCATCAGCCACAAGTGCAGATTTGGGTTCAAAACGCACATCACCTTGAGCTAAATGCGGATCTTTCTCATCGATGTACGGGGGATTAGAAACAATAAGAGCAAACTTTGTTCCCGGAGCAACAGGTTCGAACCAACTTCCCTGAGCGAACGTCACATTTTTGATATTGAGTTGCTCAGCATTGTACTCGGCTAACTCTTTCGCTTCTTGCTTAAGATCGACACCCATCACCTGACGATTTGGCATCTCAGAAGCCAAAGCTAAAGCGATAGCACCCGTCCCAGTACCCAAATCTAGGATAGAACCACTCTGCTCAAAAGTTTTATCTAAGGCGACTTCCACCAAGCGCTCGGTATCCGGTCTTGGAATCAAAGTAGAAGGGGAAACTTTCAGTGGCAAAGACCAGAACTCACGCTCACCAATAATATAAGCAACAGGTTCACCCGCTAAACGTCTCTCAAGCAAAGCATCAAACTGCACTTGTTGTTCAGCTTCTAGGATTCGTTCAGGCCAGGTAAGTAGATAACTTCTTGGTTTGCCAAGGACATGACAAAGCAGGACTGCCGCATCGAGAGAAGGCGACTCTTTGCCGCCCTCTGTCAGTTTTGCTGTGGCACTTTTCAGTGCTTGCTCAATAGATTGAACTTGAGTCATCGATTAAGCGTTCTCAGCTAGCGCCGCTAGTTGGTCTGCTTGGTGCTCTTGAACAACAGGGTCGATCAAGCTTTGTAGGTCACCTTCCATCACTTCATTCAAACGGTAAACCGTCAGGTTGATGCGATGGTCTGAAACGCGGCCTTGAGGGTAGTTGTAAGTGCGAATACGGTCACTACGGTCACCAGAACCTAGCAAGTTACGACGAGTATCTGACACTTCAGCCGCGCGCTTCGCTTCTTCAGCCTGAATAATACGTGCAGCAAGAACGGCCATCGCTTTCGCTTTGTTTTTGTGCTGTGAACGCTCGTCCTGGCACTCTACCACGGTACCCGTTGGTAAGTGGGTAATACGGATTGCAGAATCTGTAGTGTTAACGTGCTGACCACCCGCGCCAGATGCACGGAAAGTATCGATTTTAAGGTCTGCCGCTTTAATCTCTGGGATTTCAGCTTCAGGAATTTCAGCCATAACTGCAACGGTACAAGCAGAAGTATGCACTCGGCCTTGAGATTCAGTTGCTGGAACACGCTGTACACGGTGGCCGCCTGACTCAAATTTCAATACACCGTAAGCACCATCGCCGCTTACTTTGGCAATCATCTCTTTGTAACCGCCGTGCTCAGCTTCATTTGAAGACATCACTTCAATGCGCCAGCCTTTTTTCTCCGCGTACTTGCTGTACATACGGAACAGGTCACCCGCAAAGATACCCGCTTCATCACCGCCAGCACCGGCACGGATTTCTAGGAAACAGTTACGATCGTCGTTTGGATCTTTTGGCAGAAGAAGAATTTGCAGTTCATCAGCAAGGCGCTCGATAGTAGCTTTCGCTTCTTTGATCTCTTCTTGCGCCATTTCACGCATTTCTTCGTCGTCTTCGTTAGCCATCTCTTCAGCGGCGATAAGATCATCTTGCGCTTGTTGATAAGCCTGGAAGCACTTAGTTACTTCTTCTAGCTGAGAGTACTCTTTGGATAGAGCACGGAATTTATCCTGATCTCCAATTACGTCAGGATCACCAAGAAGATGTTGAACTTCTTCGTAACGTTCTACTAGCGTTTCTAGCTTAGTCAGAATAGAGGCTTTCATAGTGTCGTTTTCTTAATAAAAAGCGTGAGTTATAGATCATCCAAACCGAGTGTTTGGCGGATAATCGTTAATTTTGCTGGTTCGCCTTGCTCCGCTGCACTCTGAAGTGCTCGAGTTGGGGCGTGAATCAGTTTATTGGTGAGTTTATTACTGAGCTCGCGCAGAACTTTTTCCGGGTCTGTGCCAGCCGCCAATGATTGCAGGCTTTTGCTCAATAAATCTTCACGTATATTGTTTGCTGACTCGCGATAATCGCGAATACTGTCGACCGCTTGTAGTGAACGCAACCACGTCATAAACGCAGCACTTTCCTCACTCACAATCGCTTCTGCCTGAATGGCTTCTACTTTTCTCTGCTCAATATTGCTGTCAATAATCGACTGCAGGTCATCAACAGAGTACAGGTAAGCGTCGTTAAGCTCACCAACTTGAGGCTCTACGTCGCGCGGTACCGCAATATCAACCAGTAAGATAGGTTGATGACGACGTTTTTTCAGCGCCGTTTCGACCATACCTTTACCAATAATAGGCAACGGGCTTGCCGTAGAACTAATAACAATATCGGCTCTGGCAAGGTGATCAGGAATTTCGTTTAAGCTGATCACCTCTGCTCCAAATTCATCTGCAAGGCCTTGCGCGCGCTCTTTGGTGCGGTTAGCCACAATCATTTTAGAGCAGCCGTTAGAGGCTAAGTGCTTGGCAACCAATTCAATGGTTTCTCCCGCGCCAACTAAAAGCACCGTAGAGTCAGACAGTGATTCAAAAATATGTTTCGCCAGTGTACATGCCGCATAGGCCACCGACACGGCATTGCCGCCAATATCCGTCTCTGTACGCACACGTTTCGCAACAGAAAAGGTTTTTTGGAAAAGCTTATCAATCGACGCATCAACCGTTTGGTGTTCACGCGAGTCGGAAAAAGATTGCTTCACCTGTCCTAAAATCTGCGGCTCGCCCAATACCAGAGAATCGAGACCGCATGAGACGCGCATTAAGTGCTTGATAGCAGATTGCTCTTCGTGCACATACAAACTCGGCATCAGCTCTTCCCGGCTCACGTCATGAAACTCGACCAGCCAATCGATTAACTTGTTACGTGCCCCTTGCTTTACGTCGCAATACAACTCGGTTCGGTTACAGGTTGAAATAATAACACTGCCGTTTACCGCTTCGTGCTTTCTAAGTTGCTCGAGGGCCGGGCCGAGTTTATCCGGTCCAAACGCCACCTTCTCGCGCAAGTCGACAGACGCTGTATTGTGATTAATTCCAATAGCAAGCAAGGACATCTAACGTGGTATCTCTGAGATCGATTATGAAATAGGTTCAGAATTTTACTGTAAGCACGCATTTATTGAAAGGGCAAGCCGGATTTGTTTTCCTAACTGCGACTTTTCAATGCTATAGTTGTGAGCGAATACCGATGAAACTGATTAATAAGCCATCAAACATGACCTTACGCTCCTTTATAATATTTGTCTTGTCGAGTCTGATACTCGCTGGCTGTAGCTCTGTTCCGGAAAGTATCACCAGCGTGGAATGGCAAACTCACGAAAAAAAACTTGAAGCGATTCATGATTTTCAAGTAACTGGCAAACTTGGCTATATTGGGCCAGACCAAAGACAAAATCTTAATTTCTTCTGGAAACATTCAACGGCACTCAGTCAACTGCGTTTGACGACGATTCTTGGTCAAACCGCATTAAACTTAACCATCACTCCAGATGGTGCTACGGTAGAGACTTACGATGACCAGGTGCTTTCTGCGCGTCATGCCAACCAACTAATATTCCAATTGACCGGATTAATGATGCCGGTAGAGCATATGCCTGACTGGCTACTCGGTTTACCAACCGACGCAGACACGTTCAAACTCTCCTCAACCAATACACTGCAAGCCTTGAATAAGCAGATTGGCTTAAACGACTGGAACATCGATTACCAACGCTACAGCGATGTAAAATGGCATGAGCAAGCACTGCCGCTACCAAACCGATTAAAGCTGACTACGTCGGACGTTAAAATAAACCTCCTGATCACCAAATGGAACATCACCCAATGATCGACATTTCAACCCGCTGGCCTTCACCGGCGAAATTGAATCTCTTTCTTTACATCAATGGCCGCACTGAAAACGGTTATCACGAACTCCAAACGCTTTTCCAATTCGTGGATCATGGTGACGAACTCACCATTCAAGCCAATAAAACAGGAAACATCACCCTAACTCCGGAAATTGAAGGTGTTCCTCTTCAAGATAATTTGATTTGGAAGGCCGCGACTGCGCTGCAAGAATACGCACAGTGTCATTTAGGTGCGCACATTGATCTTAAAAAAGTTTTGCCGATGGGCGGTGGGATTGGTGGAGGGTCATCGAACGCCGCGACAACTCTGGTGGCACTTAACTACCTTTGGCAACTGAATCTCAGTGATGATGAACTTGCTCAAATTGGCTTGAAACTTGGCGCTGACGTGCCAGTATTTGTACGTGGGTTTGCTGCCTTTGCTGAAGGTGTCGGAGAAAAACTTTCTCCGGCTTATCCGGAAGAAAAGTGGTACCTCGTCGTAAGACCTAACGTCTCGATCGCGACCGTTGACGTATTTCGTCACCCAGATTTAACACGAAACACCGCAAAACGAGATCTAGCCACACTTTTGGACACACCAAACGTAAACGATTGCGAAAAAATTGTCCGAATGCTCTATCCGGAGGTTGATAAGCAACTTTCTTGGCTGCTACAATACGCGCCGTCAAGATTGACTGGGACAGGATCTTGCGTTTTTGCTGAATTTTCGAGCAAATCAGAAGCAGAAACTCTCCTTGCGCAACTCTCTGATGATGTCTCGGCATTTGTCGCTCAAGGGCGCAATATTTCGCCATTAAAAGAGACTCTGGCTGAATACCAATCAGCCACACACCGACCTAATTAAAACTGGACGCAAACCCGAGGTTTCCACCGTGCCTGATATGAAGCTATTTGCTGGTAATGCAACACCTGAACTAGCCCAACGTATTGCTGATCGTCTTTACATCTCTCTTGGTGATGCATCTGTTTCTCGCTTTTCTGATGGCGAAGTTGCAGTTCAAATCAATGAGAATGTTCGTGGTAGCGATGTTTTCATCATTCAATCCACTTGTGCACCGACTAACGACAACCTAATGGAATTGGTTGTTATGATTGATGCAATGCGCCGTGCTTCAGCAGGCCGTATCACTGCAGTTATCCCTTACTTTGGTTACGCTCGTCAAGACCGTCGTGTACGTTCTTCTCGTGTGCCAATTACTGCAAAAGTTGTTGCTGATTTCCTATCTAACGTTGGTGTTGACCGCGTTCTGACCATCGACCTACACGCAGAGCAGATTCAAGGCTTCTTCGATGTACCTGTAGACAACATCTTCGGTACTCCAGTACTACTAGAAGACATGCAAGCTCGTGGCCTGGAAAACCCTGTAGTGGTTTCTCCTGACCTTGGTGGTGTTGTCCGTGCTCGTGCAACGGCAAAAGCGCTAGGTGATATCGATATCGCTATCGTTGATAAGCGTCGTCCACGTGCAAACGTTTCTGAAGTGATGAACCTAATCGGTGATGTTGAAGGTCGCGACTGCGTGATCGTTGATGACATGATCGACACTGGCGGCACACTATGTAAAGCAGCAGAAGCGCTGAAAGAGCGCGGTGCTAAGCGTGTATTCGCTTACGCAACTCACGCTGTATTCTCAGGTAACGCGGCACAAAACATCGGCAACTCTGTACTAGACCAAGTGATCGTAACCGACTCAATCACTATGTCTAAAGAGATGGAAGCGACAGGTAAAGTAACTACACTAAGCCTATCTCGCATGCTGGCTGAAGCGATTCGTCGTATCAGCAACGAAGAGTCAATTTCTGCAATGTTCAACTAATTCGGACATTTCAGTTACACTGATTTTTTAAAACACCCCTTTTGGGGTGTTTTTTATTTGTGCGCAGGACACAGCCAATGGTGGCTCATTGAGGAAATGATCAATCTCAACCGAGTTCCCCCACCGTCAGTTTTCTGTGCTATCATACTGCGCTTTTTGAGATTCCAGAGAGATCCTAACCTTGAGTCAACCAATCAAACTTCTCGTTGGTCTTGCTAATCCGGGACCAGAATACGCCAAAACTCGCCATAATGCGGGCGCTTGGGTTGTAGAAGAATTAGCACGCGTTCACAACATTACGCTGAAGAACGAACCAAAGTTCTTCGGATTGACCGGACGTATCATGGTCAACGGACAGGATCTCCGTTTGCTTATCCCAACCACTTTCATGAATCTTTCGGGAAAATCCATCGCCGCGATGGCGAAGTTTTACCAAATAAAACCAGAAGAGATCATGGTTGCTCATGACGAGCTAGACTTACCGCCAGGTGTCGCTAAGTTTAAAAAAGGTGGCGGTCACGGTGGTCACAATGGCCTGCGTGACACAATAAGCAAATTAAGCAACAACAAAGATTTTTATCGTCTTCGTATCGGCATTGGCCATCCGGGACACAAAGATAAAGTGGCAGGTTTTGTACTAGGTAAAGCTCCAGCTAAAGAACAAGAGCTTTTGGACGCCGCGACCGATGAATCGGTACGTTGTCTAGACATTCTGATCAAGGATGGCCTATCAAAAGCACAAAATCGCCTCCACACGTTCAAAGCTGAATAAGGTTACTATCATGGGTTTTAAATGTGGCATCGTTGGTCTACCTAACGTTGGTAAATCAACTCTGTTTAACGCACTAACTAAAGCAGGCATCGAAGCAGCAAACTTCCCGTTCTGTACGATCGAACCAAACACTGGTGTAGTTCCTGTGCCAGATCTACGTCTAGATGCACTAGCAAAGATCGTTAACCCACAGAAAGTGCTGCCTACTACAATGGAATTCGTCGACATCGCAGGTCTGGTAGCGGGTGCATCACGTGGTGAAGGTCTAGGTAACAAATTCCTGGCAAACATCCGTGAAACTGACGCGATCGGCCACGTTGTACGTTGTTTCGAAAACGACAACATCGTTCACGTAGCAGGTAAAGTATCTCCAATTGAAGATATTGAAGTTATCAACCTTGAGCTAGCAATGGCTGACCTTGACTCTTGTGAGCGCGCGATCCAGCGTAACGCAAAGAAAGCAAAAGGTGGTGATAAAGACGCGAAATTCGAGCTAACTGTTCTTGAAAAGCTGCTTCCAGTGCTAACAGAAGGCGGTTCAGCGCGTACCGTTGAGCTTGCTAAAGAAGAGCTAGCTGCAATTGGCTACCTAAACTTCCTGACGCTAAAGCCAACCATGTACATCGCTAACGTGAACGAAGATGGTTTTGAAGACAACGCATACCTAGATGCTGTACGTGAATTTGCAGCAAAAGAAAACAACGTTGTTGTTCCTGTATGTGCGGCTATCGAGTCAGAAATGGCTGAGCTAGAAGATGACGAGCGTGAAGAGTTCCTGGCAGACCTAGGTATCGAAGAACCAGGTCTGAACCGCGTGATTCGTGCAGGTTACGAACTGCTAAACCTACAAACTTACTTTACCGCTGGCGTAAAAGAAGTTCGTGCATGGACAATCCCTGTAGGTGCAACCGCGCCAAAAGCAGCAGCGAAGATCCACACTGACTTTGAAAAAGGCTTCATTCGTGCGGAAGTTGTTGGTTACGACGACTTCATCGAATTCAACGGTGAAAGTGGTGCGAAAGACGCAGGTAAATGGCGTCTAGAAGGTAAAGAATACATCGTAAAAGACGGTGATGTTATTCACTTCCGCTTCAACGTTTAATTAAATGAATGAATTTTAAACACTTCATTTAGATAAAAAGCCAGCATGATTGCTGGCTTTTTTTATTCCTTCAACAAAAGACCTGAAGTTAACTACCTAGCTGCAAGCGATTTTTTTTCCAGTTTTAGATCATAAACACGCCTCTTTGTTTAAAAAGGAAGCGAACGAGGTTTTTTCCGAGATTTATTTAAAAAAACTGTTGACGGATCTTACTCAACTTCGCATAATGCGCGCCGTTCCCGACAACAAGGCAACGAAGTGTTGAGAACGAAAAATATGGTTTTGGCTACGTAGCTCAGCTGGTTAGAGCACATCACTCATAATGATGGGGTCACAGGTTCGAATCCCGTCGTAGCCACCATTCCTAAATACTCTTTGAAAGAGTGATTAGGAATAGATGCGGAAGTGGCGGAATTGGTAGACGCACCAGATTTAGGTTCTGGCGCCGCAAGGTGTGAGAGTTCAAGTCTCTCCTTCCGCACCATATTTTAAGTAGTTGTAAGACTACTGCCTGCAGGTCTATCGCCAAGCGGTAAGGCAGCGGCTTTTGATGCCGCCATTCCCTGGTTCGAATCCAGGTAGACCTGCCACTATTCAAAGTGGAGATTCCTTGATAAAGGGGTTGTCACTTAGAGCGCGAAGGTTTATATTGTCTCGCTCAAAAAGATGGCTACGTAGCTCAGCTGGTTAGAGCACATCACTCATAATGATGGGGTCACAGGTTCGAATCCCGTCGTAGCCACCATTCTTTCTTTTTGAAAGAACTATCTTTGTGATAAAGAAAAACAACTATTAGTTTTTACCAATTAACTGATGGTTTATAGAGTTCAAGACGCGGAAGTGGCGGAATTGGTAGACGCACCAGATTTAGGTTCTGGCGCCGCAAGGTGTGAGAGTTCAAGTCTCTCCTTCCGCACCATCTTGATTTAACTCTATTAAAGAATATATGCGGAAATGGCGGAATTGGTAGACGCACCAGATTTAGGTTCTGGCGCCGCAAGGTGTGAGAGTTCAAGTCTCTCTTTCCGCACCATATTTTAAGTAGTTGTAAAACTACTGCCTGCAGGTCTATCGCCAAGCGGTAAGGCAGCGGCTTTTGATGCCGCCATTCCCTGGTTCGAATCCAGGTAGACCTGCCACTATTTAAATTATTGAGTGTTCTCAGTAATTATGCGGAAGTGGCGGAATTGGTAGACGCACCAGATTTAGGTTCTGGCACCGTAAGGTGTGAGAGTTCAAGTCTCTCCTTCCGCACCATATTTTAAGTAGTGAAAACTACTGCCTGTAGGGCTATCGCCAAGCGGTAAGGCAGCGGCTTTTGATGCCGCCATTCCCTGGTTCGAATCCAGGTAGCCCTGCCATATACAACGACGTTGAGATTTTACCAATTATCTTGATGTCTATAGATTTAGTTGCGGAAGTGGCGGAATTGGTAGACGCACCAGATTTAGGTTCTGGCGCCGTAAGGTGTGAGAGTTCAAGTCTCTCCTTCCGCACCATATTTTAAGTAGTGAAAACTACTGCCTGTAGGGCTATCGCCAAGCGGTAAGGCAGCGGCTTTTGATGCCGCCATTCCCTGGTTCGAATCCAGGTAGCCCTGCCATACAAAACGATATTAAGATTTTACCAATCATCTTGATATCTATAGATCAAGATGCGGAAGTGGCGGAATTGGTAGACGCACCAGATTTAGGTTCTGGCGCCGCAAGGTGTGAGAGTTCAAGTCTCTCCTTCCGCACCATTCTTGATTAAACAATTTGAGTTGGCTACGTAGCTCAGCTGGTTAGAGCACATCACTCATAATGATGGGGTCACAGGTTCGAATCCCGTCGTAGCCACCATTTATAACGTTATTTAGGTTTTACCAATTACCTTTATAACTACAGAATAAGTTGCGGAAGTGGCGGAATTGGTAGACGCACCAGATTTAGGTTCTGGCGCCGCAAGGTGTGAGAGTTCAAGTCTCTCCTTCCGCACCATTTATTCATAATAAGTAGTTTTTGACTATTTATTTGTAGGGCTATCGCCAAGCGGTAAGGCAGCGGCTTTTGATGCCGCCATTCCCTGGTTCGAATCCAGGTAGCCCTGCCATTATTTTCCTTGAAATACAGGAATGATATTGAGATTTTACCAATTATCTGAATATCTAAAGATCAAGATGCGGAAGTGGCGGAATTGGTAGACGCACCAGATTTAGGTTCTGGCGCCGCAAGGTGTGAGAGTTCAAGTCTCTCCTTCCGCACCATTCTTGATTAAACAATTTGAGTTGGCTACGTAGCTCAGCTGGTTAGAGCACATCACTCATAATGATGGGGTCACAGGTTCGAATCCCGTCGTAGCCACCATTGATTAGATTGAAAGCCTAGGCTTACAGTCATGTAGATTTAAGATGCGGAAGTGGCGGAATTGGTAGACGCACCAGATTTAGGTTCTGGCGCCGCAAGGTGTGAGAGTTCAAGTCTCTCCTTCCGCACCATCTTAAACTCATCTACAATATCAAAATATGCGGAAGTGGCGGAATTGGTAGACGCACCAGATTTAGGTTCTGGCGCCGCAAGGTGTGAGAGTTCAAGTCTCTCCTTCCGCACCATTCTTTCTTTTTAGAAAGACATAGTCTCATGACTATACCTGTAGGGCTATCGCCAAGCGGTAAGGCAGCGGCTTTTGATGCCGCCATTCCCTGGTTCGAATCCAGGTAGCCCTGCCATACAAAATGATATTGAGATTTTACCAATTATCTTGATATCTACAGATTAAGTTGCGGAAGTGGCGGAATTGGTAGACGCACCAGATTTAGGTTCTGGCACCGCAAGGTGTGAGAGTTCAAGTCTCTCCTTCCGCACCATTATCGGAAAACCCAGCAAACTAATGCTGGGTTTTTTCTTTTTTCTGTTTCTGGACTCGATGAATCTCTGATTTGTCGAATTAAAAAAGCGAGCTCTTGGCTCGCTTTTTTTCTATCTTCTATTTATTTCTGATCACATACCCAACGCGTATTTCAACACTTGCGCTTTAATTGGCCCTGAATGTTCAGCCAACTTTAATGCCGCATTGCGTGCAAGCTTCAAAGGCCCTAAATCATTGCTAAAGCCTTTGTAGAAAAAGTCCATACCCGTTTGCATTAACAGATTATCAGGACGACGTGCTCGCTCATATTTGGCCAAAAGCGGCTCAGTGAGTTCTTCCTGACCTTGTGTAACCGACAGCAACACATCAACATCTTTAAAACCTAGGTTCACACCCTGCCCAGCTAACGGGTTAATGGTATGAGCGGAATCTCCGACGAGTACGCAGCCTCTATTCGAATATGACTGAGCATGACGGCGAGTTAAAGGGAACGAACCAAACTGCAGAACCTCTATATCCCCTAATTCTTTCGGGAAGTAACTTATAATTTCGTTTTTTAATTGTTGCTTGGTCATGGCACCAAGTTGCTTGATGCGTTTTGGCGA